>CAMFZK010000019.1 GCA_946006915.1 uncultured Clostridia bacterium | reverse complement strand
AGTCTTATGATATTGAGGCATGGAGTCCGAAACAGAAGAAGTACTTTGAAGTTTGCTCTTGCTCTAATTTGGGTGATGCTCAAGCAAGACGTTTAGGTATACGTGTTAAAGGTGCGGACGGTAAGAAGTATTTGGCACACACCCTTAACAACACCGTTGTTGCTCCGCCCAGAATGTTAATTGCATTCCTTGAAAACAACCTTTTGTTTGACGGTAAAAAGTACACAATTAAAATTCCTAAAGCATTACAACCGTATATGGGCGGTAAAGAATTTATTGAAAGTAAATAAACTAAAAACCGAGCAGGAAATTTCCCCGCTCGGTTTACTTTTTATTCTTCCATCTGTTTACCTAAAAAGCAAGCCGCAACAGCCGCAATTTTAAGGTCGCTTTCTTCATACTTTTCCGATGTTTCGTTAGAAAGCAAAACCACCGCTCCCGTAACATCGCCCGAAACTATAATCGGCACGGCAATTAAAATATTGCGGTCAACCCCTTCGAGTGCAAGGTGGTTTTCGCTTTTTTCGTAACTGACCGTTCTTCTTTGTTCCATAATTTCTTCTAAAACAGGTGTAATTCTACGCTCTAAAACCTCTTTTTTGGAAATACCCGCCGCCGCAACACAGTGGTCACGGTCGCATATTATTACCGATAATTTTGTAGAGGTGCCAAGCGCTTCGGCGTACTGTCCCGCAAAGGATGCCATTTCCCCTATTGGGGAGTACTTTTTAAAAATTACTTCACCGCCTGCATCGGTGTATATTTCAAGCGGGTCGCCCTCACGGATTCTCATAGTTCTTCTTATTTCTTTAGGTATTACAACACGACCTAAATCGTCGATTCTTCTCACAATACCGGTTGCTTTCATATATACATTCTCCTTTAATTCAAATTGTGTTGTATATTACGAGTGAAACGAGTAACAAGGTTCACTCAGGCGTCAAAATTTCCAATTTTGGAAACGCCGTGTGGTTCTTATTATTTGTGAAAATAGGGAATTTATACTGATTAGATATAAAAATAGAAACACATTATATAATCATTTATTTTTCGTAATATTCCTAGTGTATTAAGGTTATATTCCTAATGTTGGGGTTTACAAAATTTTGCCACTAACATTTATAAAAAAGTCGGAATTTAAAATCAATCTGCAGAAGTGTTAAATTTTAATGCTACTAATAAAACGAAACGGACAGTCGAGGACACCTGTCCGAAAAACTATAATAAATTTGTTATTTCTCTTTTTAATGACATAATCAATTACGATTTCGATCCTAATACTACAAAATAACATATATGAAACCCCCGAGGCGGAAATTCAATTCCGTCTCGGGGGTTTGGTTATAACCTATAAATTTTATTCTTTACCGTAAAGTTCTACCAATTTTTCAAGGTGGGCACGGCGTTCTTTAGCCGAGTTAGCGGCTTTTTCAAACAATTCTTCGGCACGTTCGGGGAAGGAACGGGTAAGTGAAGAATAACGTGCTTCGCCCATAATAAACTCTTTATAATCGGCAGTTGCGGGTTTGCAGTCAACCGAGAAGGGATTTTTACCCTCTGCCTTAAGAGCAGGATTGTAACGGAACAAATCCCAATATCCGCAGTCTACGGCACGTTTCATTTCTTTTTGGCAATTTGCCATACCGCCCTTAATAGAGTGCATTTCGCAAGGAGAGTATGCAATTACGATGGACGGGCCGTCATACGCTTCTGCCTCTTTAATTGCTTTAAGGGTTTGGTTCATATCTGCACCCATTGCAATTTGTGCAACGTAAACATAGCCGTAAGACATTGCAATTTCGGCAAGACTCTTCTTGGCGATTGCTTTACCTGCTGCGGCAAACTGTGCAACCTGACCGATGTTAGATGCTTTAGATGCCTGACCGCCGGTGTTGGAGTAAACTTCGGTATCGAATACCATAATGTTTACATTTTTGCCCGATGCCAAAACGTGGTCAACACCGCCGAAACCGATGTCATAAGCCCAACCGTCGCCGCCGAAAATCCAAATAGATTTCTTGCTTAAGTATTCGGCATTGTCTATGATATCACGGCAAATGTCACAATCGGCATTTTGTGCTTTAAGTGCGGCTACAAGCGCCTTTGCGGGTTCGGCATTTTTAGCGCCGTCATTCACGGTATCAAGATATGCTTTTGCGGCGGTTTTAACATCGTCCGAAGCTTTATGGGACTCGGTTAAAAGTTTAACCTTGGAAATAAGGCGGTTTCTTATTGCCTCTTGACCTAAATACATACCAAAGCCGTGTTCTGCATTATCTTCAAAGAGTGAGTTGGCCCAAGCAGGACCTTGACCCTTTGCGTTTACGGTATACGGCGAAGTTGCGGCAGGACCGCCCCAAATGGACGAACATCCCGTTGCGTTGGAGATATACATTCTGTCACCGAACAACTGGGTAACAAGACGTGCATAAGCGGTTTCGGCACAACCTGCGCAAGAGCCGGAGAATTCAAGCAACGGCTTTTTGAACTGTGAAGTAATTACGTTAGCGTCGGTTGCGACACCGTCTTTTTCGGTAACATTTGCAACACAGTAATCGAATACCTTTTGTTCTTCGAGTTGTGTTTCCTGCGGAACCATCTTAAGCGAATTGGTGGGACAAACACCCACACAAACACCGCAACCCATACAGTCAAGCGGGGAAATAGTCAAAGTATAGGTGTAGTTTGTTTTAAGGAACGGTTTCGGTGCTTTTTTCATATTTTCGGGAGCGGCCGAAAGTTCGTTTTCATCCAAACAGAAAGGACGGATTGTAGCGTGAGGGCAAACGAAGGAACACTTGTTACATTTAGCACAGGTATCCGCATTCCATTCCGGAACGGCAACTGCAACGCCGCGTTTTTCGTAAGCCGAAGCACCCTGTTCAAAAGTACCGTCTGCATGGTCTATAAAGGCGGAAACAGGTAATGAATCGCCGTTCATAAGACCAACGGGTTTCATAATACTGTCAACCATCTTAACAAGTTTTTCCTTGCCTTCGGTTTTAGCGGCGGTATTTTCGGAAGTAGCATCTGCCCATGAAGCGGGAATATCAATCTTAACGTAGGCCGAAGCGCCGGCGTCGATTGCTTTTTCGTTCATTTCAACGATTTCTTTACCCTTCTTCATAAACTTCTGTGCTTTTTCTTTCATATAGCCAATTGCTTCTTCGGCGGGAAGAACGTTAGAAAGCGAGAAGAAAGCAGACTGTAAAACGGTGTTTGTACGTTTTCCGAGACCGATTTGTGCCGCTAGATCAATAGCGTTAACGGTGTAAAGTTGAATATTGTTTTTAGCAATATAGCGTTTTGCTTCTGCCGGCATATGCTTATCCAACTCTTCGGGAGTCCATTGGCAGTTGATAAGGAATACACCGCCTGGTTTAACGTCACGCACCATTTTATAACCCTTAATAATGTAAGACGGGTTATGGCAGGCAACAAAGTCTGCCTTGTTAATGTAGTAAGGACTCTTAATGGGTTTATCACCGAAACGCAGGTGAGAAATGGTGATACCGCCGGTTTTTTTAGAGTCATATTGGAAATACGCCTGAACGTATTTGTCGGTATGGTCACCGATGATTTTAATAGAGTCTTTATTAGCGCCTACCGTACCGTCACCGCCGAGACCCCAGAACTTACATTCAATAGTACCTTCTGCTGCGGTGTTCGGTGCTTCTTCCTCGTCTAAAGACAGTCCCGTAACATCGTCCACAATACCGATGGTAAAGTTATGTTTGGGATTTTCTTTACTGAGTTCTTTGTAAATTGCAAAAATGCTTGACGGGGGAGTATCTTTAGAACCGAGGCCGTAACGACCGCCGATAATACTGTCAACCTTTTTGCCGACAGAAGCTAAAGCGGCAACAACATCCAAATAAAGCGGTTCACCCAATGAGCCGGGTTCTTTGGTTCTGTCAAGTACTGCAATTTTCTTAACTGTTGCGGGAATTGCTTCTGCCAAACGTTTAGCAGAGAAAGGACGGTAAAGACGTACCTTTACAAGACCTACTTTTTCGCCTTTTGCCATTAAGTAATCAATTACTTCTTCGGCAACGTCGCAAACAGAACCCATTGCAACAATAATTCTTTCGGCATCGGGTGCGCCGTAGTAGTTAAACAGTTTATAATCAGTGCCGAGTTTGGCATTGACTTTATCCATATATTTTTCCACAATATCGGGACAAGCATCATAATATTTGTTGCATGCCTCACGGTGTTGGAAGAAAATATCGCCGTTTTCGTGTGAACCGCGCATAACCGGTCTTTCGGGGTTTAATGCACGTTTACGGAATTCGTTAACGGCATCCATATTGCACATTTCTTTAAGGTCTTCGTAATCCCATGCTTCAATTTTTTGAATTTCGTGGGAAGTACGGAAACCGTCAAAGAAGTTGATAAACGGAACACGGCTTTCAATAGATGCCAAGTGAGCAACCGCACCTAAATCCATAACTTCCTGCGGATTGGTTTCGGCAAGCATGGCAAAACCTGTTTGACGGCAAGCGTAAACATCCGAATGGTCGCCGAAAATGTTAAGGGCGTGGGAAGCAACACAACGTGCCGAAACGTGGAATACGCAGGGTAAAAGTTCACCCGCAATTTTATACATATTAGGAATCATAAGTAATAAACCTTGTGAAGCCGTATATGTAGTGGTGAATGCACCGGCTGCGAGAGAGCCGTGCACGGTACCTGCGGCACCTGCTTCGGACTGCATTTCGGCAACGTTTACGGTTGTGCCGAAAATGTTTTTAACCCCTTGTGCCGACCATTGGTCAACATAGTCAGCCATAGGGCTTGAAGGTGTAATGGGGTAAATACCAGCCACTTCGGTAAATGCGTAAGATACATAAGCGGCGGCGTTATTACCGTCCATAGTTTTGAATTTTCTGGACACTTTTGGTTCCTCCTAATTATTTTTATACACATATAATAACATTTATTGTTCAATTTGTAAATAATTTTATTGAAAATTCCTAAAATTGTATAAAAAAA
This sequence comes from uncultured Clostridia bacterium, assembly GCA_946006915.1. Lineage (GTDB taxonomy): Bacteria > Bacillota > Clostridia > Oscillospirales > Acutalibacteraceae > UBA737. The sequence continues at coordinate 7,159 of CAMFZK010000019.1, read as the reverse complement.
TAACGGCACAACCTGCGTTGTGCCGCCTAAAGCCAAAAACACTATTATTTTATTGAACCCAAAGAGGTTTCTTTTTGGATTACGTCGTGTGCGCCGCCCTCTACAATACTTGTAGCCGATACTAATGTAAGTTTTGCTTTTTGCTGAAGTTCGGGAATGGTTAAAGCACCGCAGTTGCACATTGTAGACTTAACCTTTGCAAGCGAAAGGTTGACATTGTCCTTTAACCTTCCGGCATAGGGAACATAAGAGTCAACACCCTCTTCAAAAGAAAGTTTCTTATCTCCGCCTAAATCGTAACGTTGCCAGTTACGTGCACGGTTAGAACCCTCACCCCAATATTCTTTATAGTAGTTGCCGCCAATGGCGATTTTGTTTGTCGGGCTTTCGTCAAAACGTGCAAAGTAACGGCCTAACATCATAAAGTCCGCACCCATTGCAAGTGCCAATGTCATATGATGGTCGTGAACAATACCGCCGTCCGAACAAACCGGAACATAAATGCCGGTTTCACTGAAATATTCGTCCCTTGCTTTGCAAACGTCTATTAAAGCGGTTGCCTGACCGCGGCCGATACCCTTGGTTTCACGGGTAATACAAATAGAACCGCCGCCGATACCTACTTTAACAAAGTCCGCACCTGCTTTTGCAAGGAATAGGAAACCTTCACGGTCAACTACGTTACCTGCACCTACCTTAACGGTGTCACCGTATTTTTCACGGATAAATGAAATGGTTCTTGACTGCCATTCGCTGTAACCCTCGGAAGAGTCAATACAAAGCACGTCTGCACCGGCTTCAATCAAAGCGGGAACACGCTCCTCGTAGTCACGGGTGTTAATACCTGCGCCTACAACATAGCGTTTGTCCTTGTCAAGCAATTCGTTGGGATTGGTTTTGTGAGCGTCATAATCCTTGCGGAAAACAAAATATTTCAAGTTACCGTTTTTATCAACAATCGGCAAAGAGTTGAGTTTGTGGTCCCAAATAATGTCGTTTGCAAGTTTTAAGGTTGTGTCTTCGTCTGCTACAACCAACTTTTCAAGGGGAGTCATAAATTCTTTTACTTTAACATCGGTTTCCATACGGCTTACACGGTAATCACGGCTGGTGATAATACCTAAAAGTTTGCCGTTTGGCGTTCCGTCCGATGTTACGGCAACGGTGGAATGTCCGTTTTTCTTTTTAAGAGCCAAAACATCTGCCAATGTGCTTTCGGGGGTTACGTTGGAATCGCTTACAACAAACCCGGCTTTGTATGATTTAGCACGTGCTACCATTGCGGCTTCGTCTTCAATAGACTGTGAACCGTATATAAAGGAAACACCGCCTTCACGTGCCAATGCAACTGCCAAACGGTCGCCCGATACAGACTGCATTATAGCCGAAGTCATAGGTATGTTCATTGTAATTGCGGGTTCTTCGCCCTTTTTAAATTTAACAAGGGGGGTTTTTAAAGATACGTTTGCGGGAATACATTCGCTTGAAGAATAACCCGGAACCAACAAGTACTCGTTAAAGGTGTGAGATACTTCGTTAAAATAATAAGCCATTTTAAACTTCTCCTTTTTTCAAATTCAAATTATTATATCAATTATAACTATTTTGCCCCTTAATGTCAATTAAAAAAAGTGCAAAAAAGTACTTGATTTTTTATATAAGTTGTGGTATAATTTTTCGGCTACCGTAGAGTGGCAAAAATATAACACACATTCCGGCTGCACGGGCAGGTGCCGTTTTTACTACGATTCGGTTTCCGTAAGCTTTGGTCGGGATGGAGGAAAAACCTTAGGAGGAAAAACAAATGGCAGTAGTATCAATGAAACAGTTGCTTGAAGCCGGTGTTCATTTCGGACATCAAACAAGACGCTGGAACCCGAAAATGGCTGAGTACATTTTCACAGAAAGAAACGGTATTTACATTATCGACCTTCAAAAAACCGTTAAGAAACTCAACGAAGCATATATGTTCGTTCGTGACATTGCGGCTGAAGGCGGCGATATTCTTTTCGTAGGTACCAAAAAACAGGCACAGGATTCTGTTAAAGAAGAAGCAGAACATTGCGGTATGCCTTATGTAAACGCACGTTGGCTTGGCGGTATGCTTACCAACTTTACCACCATCCGCACCAGAATTGCACGTCTTAACCAACTCCGTGCAATGCGTGATGACGGTACTTTTGAACTTCTTCCCAAAAAAGAAGTTATCAAACTTAACCTTGAAATCGAAAAACTTGAAAAGTTCCTCGGCGGTATTCAAGATATGAAGAAAATCCCCTCGGCTCTTTTCATTGTTGACCCCAGAAAAGAAAGAATTGCAGTTGCAGAAGCAAAGAAACTCGGTCTTCCGATTATTGCTATTGTTGACACCAACTGTGACCCTGACGAAATTGACGCTGTTATCCCCGGCAATGACGACGCTATCCGTGCCGTTAAATTGATTTCGGAAACCATCGCTGCCGCCGTTATCGAAGGCAGACAGGGTTCTGAAATGGGTACTGCAGCACAAGATACAGAAGAAGCAGAAACCGCAGAAGAAACTGCTGACGCTGAATAATTTTAATATTCGGAGGTAAATAAAATGGCTTTTACTGCTAAAGATGTACAGGCATTAAGAGAAAAAACCGGTTGCGGTATGATGGACTGTAAAAAAGCCCTCGTTGAAACCGACGGTGATATGGATGCAGCAGTTGACTATTTACGTGAAAAAGGTCTTGCTTCCCAAGCAAAGAAAGCAGACCGTATTGCTGCTGAAGGTACAGTTGCAGTTTATACCGAAAACGGTGTAGGTGCAGTTGTTGAAATGAACAGCGAAACCGATTTTGTTGCAAACGGTGACGGATTTAAAGCACTCGCTGCCGAAATCGCACAGGTTGTTGCTGAACAAAACCCTGCCGATGTTGACGCTCTTCTCGCTTGCGAAAGAGGCGGAAGCACGGTTGAAGCAAAGGTTCAGGAATTGTTCCTTGCTATCCGTGAAAATATTAAGGTTCGCCGTTTTGCCCGTTTTGAAGGTAAGGTTGTATCTTACGTTCACGCAGGCGGTAAAATCGGTGTTCTTGTAAACTTTGATACCGAACTTGCAGGCGATAACGAAGGTTTAGTTACCGCAGGTAAAAATATTGCAATGCAAATTGCCGCTATGAACCCTGCTTATTTAGACAGAGCATCTGTTCCGGCTTCGGTTATTGAAAAAGAAAAGGAAATCCTTATTGCTCAAATGAAGGAAGACCCCAAAATGGCCGGAAAGCCCGAAGCAGTTCTCGGTAAAATTGTTGAAGGTAAAATCGGTAAATACTACAAGGAAAATTGCCTTGTTGAACAGCAGTTCGTTATGGACGGCGACGTTACCGTTGGTAAATACCTTGAAAACACCGCAAAAGAACTCGGCGCTGAAATTAAACTTGCTTCATACGTTCGTTTTGAAAAAGGCGAAGGAATTGAAAAACGTGTTGACGATTTCGCTGCTGAAGTTGCTGCAATGGCAAAATAATTTATTAAACTTTTTAACCCCTCAAGTTCCCAAAGAACTTGAGGGGTTGTTTCTTTTTTACACAATAAAACGGAACAACTGTGTGTTGTTCCGTTTTAGAATACTGTTAGTTAAATTTTACTGATTTAACTTTGCTGCCGTTTAATTGCAGTTCTACCGTTTGACCTTTATCGGCGAATACCAATTCGTCCGAAAGGGTAATGGGCAGAGAATAGATTGTTTGATTTTCTTCAAGTTTAACAAAGAAAATTGTGTTTCCGTCCACCACGGCGGAATTTATTTTTTCAATAACACCGCTAACGGTGGTTATTTCGTCTTTCGGGGCATCGGGTACATTTTCGGTTTTAAGTTTGGAAATATAATCTTCTCTTGCGCTGTCAACCGAGTTGCCAGTACCAACAATCTGGTACTGATTAACATCAACAAAAGCGTACATCTTAACAAGTCCCGCACCGTCTTTTAAAGACATAAAATAGGTGGGACGGTTGGAAACATTTAAAAGCAGCGGGAAGGTTGATTTATAATTAAGGTGTTGCACCTGACCTTCGGCAGAGGACATTGCCGAATATTCTTCCGCACCGGGGATTGAATAGAATTTTGTCTCTTTTGTACGTAAGTTTGTAAGCACAAATCCGACATTGGATTCATCGCTTGTAACAGAGGTCATACCGGTGTATAAATAAACGTCGTCATTTATTGCAAGGTAGTTATAACCGTCGGTCGCCTGCAAAACACCGCGTTGCCCGAAGATAGAGTTAAAGAAGCCCGAACGGTATTTACCGTTGTAGTTAAGTTGGGTTAAAATCATATCTGAGTCATAGATTTGGTCAACCCAGGTGGGAATTTCGTCCACTTTATAAAACTTGCTTTCGCCGGTTACGGCATTAAGAAGTACCGCACCGTTAATATCTTCACCGCTCCAATAGCCAATCTTGTAACCTATGGTGGAAGCAACCCAGAAAGGCGTTCCGTCGTCATCAATCTCAAACGATATGTTACCGAAAATTTTGGTGGGGTATTTAAAGCGGAGCGCACGGTTAAGGTCACGCATTAAATATTCGCTGGGAGCATATTTAATACCGTCTTTAAGCCGAACAAGGGTGGTTTCCTGTGTGGTCATATCCACCGTTAAATAAGCGGGAATACCTTGGCTGTTGTTGTTAAACCACTTAATAATATCGCCGTATGCAAGCGGGGTAACCCTAACCGGTTTTCCCTTGTAGTTGATTTGGGTGTAGTCTTCTTCAATTACAAACTGTGAAACAAGGTCGGACATTTCGCCCAATTTACGCTGACCTAAACGGGAAGCGGTGTCCCTGTCAACTACGGGAATTTGGTCTTGGCTTAATTCGGAAATATCTTTTGTAAAATCGCCGTCACTCATTTCAATCAAGCGGTTGTAGTTTTTGGCGTTAAAAACTTCTGCACCTATAAAAGAGGCAACCAAACTTAAAACAACCACCGCCAAAACGTAAATCAAAACAAATTTAACGGGTTTTCCGATTGCCTTAAGGTTGAGTTTTGGAAGTCCTAAAACCTTGGTATCTTTGTTTGAAAGGTTTTTTAAAAATTCAATAAACTGCGAAAATGCGTTTATAACCACAAAAATTACCAAAGAAAAGGTTAGAAAACTTATAAAATCACGGCTTTTTATATTGATAGGGGGTAAAATAAACCAATATAAAACCGCTATTACCGCAAAGGATATTATCCATTTAAGCGTTCCTTTAAAAATTTTATTCATATAAACCCTCCTAAAGTTTACTAATATAAAAATAGCACAGTATTTATATAAAGTCAAATAAATCATTGAAAATAAGCATATTTTAAAGTATAATTGCTTTTAAGAGGTGGTTTTATGTTTAAAGAAATTTCCGCAAAGGATATAAAGGACAATTTAATTGAGAAAATCTCAAACGAATGGATGCTTATTTCCGCAGGTGATAAAGACGGTTACAATATGATGACTGCATCTTGGGGATTTATGGGCGAAATGTGGGGTAAGGACAGCGTTATTGCTATGATTAGACCGCAAAGATATACAATGCAGTTTGTTAATAAAAATGATTATTTTGCATTTAGTTTTTACGGCGACAATAAAGATATTCACAAAGTTTGCGGCAGTAAATCCGGCAGGGATTGCAACAAAACAGAAGAAACTGGACTAACCCCTGTTTTTGCCGATAATACGGTATATTTTGAAGAAGCAAACCTTGTTATTATCTGCAAAAAGCAGTATGCGGACAGTTTGAAAGAAGAGAACTTCACAGACAAATCTCCGCTTAAATGGTATGAAAACAAGGATTACCATAATATGATTTTCGGCAGCATTGAAAAAGTGCTTATAAAGGAGTAGAAAAATGAAGTTTTTAATCGCTTCGGATATTCACGGTTCGGCGTACTATTGCGAATTGCTTTTAAAGGCGTTTGAAACCGAGAAAGCGGACAGACTGATTTTACTTGGGGATATTCTTTACCACGGTCCTCGCAACGATTTACCGAAAGATTACGCCCCTAAAAAGGTAATAGAAATGTTAAACCCTTTAAGGGATAAAATTTTGTGCGTAAGGGGTAACTGTGAGGCAGAGGTTGACCAAATGGTTTTGGAATTTCCGGTTTTGGCCGATTATGCGGTTTTACCCGTTTCGGATAAAATTATGTATATGACACACGGACACAAATGGGGCCCGCAGAACCTGCCCCCGCTTTGTAAAGGTGATATTTTAATTAACGGTCACACCCACGTGCCTAAATGTGAAGATAACGGCAGTTTTATTTATATGAACTGCGGTTCGGTTTCTATTCCTAAAGAAAATTCTCCGCATAGTTTTATGACACTTGAAAACGGAGAATTTTTGTGGAAAAATATAGAAACAAATGAAGTTTATAATAAGTTTAAAGTATAACCGATAAATAAAAAACATAAGGCAGAGGTTGTTTTCTGCCTTATGTTTTTTAATTCTTAATCTTATTTTGGTTGCATTTTTGTATTGCTTCTTTTAACAGGGCATAACACATTGCGGATACCGGAACGGCAATCAAGGCACCCAAAATTCCGCCGATATTACCGCCCACCAAAACGGCGCTTATAACAATAACACCCGGAAGACCGACCGCTTTACCTACAACACGGGGGTAAATAAGGTTGCCTTCTATTTGTTGCAAAACAATAATGAAAACCACAAACAAAAGTGCTTTTATCGGGCTTGTTATCAGTATTAACAATGCACCTATAGCAACACCCACAAGCGCACCCACAATGGGAACTAATGACGTTACACAAATTAAAACCGAAATAATAGGGGCGTTTGGGAAACGGAAAATCAACATTCCGATATAACAAAGCGTGCCCAAAATAACCGATTCGGTAAGTTGCCCGCCGATGAATTTTGAAAAAGATTCACTCGCTTGGTGTGAAACACGGTGAATGATTTTTGCACCTTTTTGCGGAATAAATGTATCAATAACCCTTTTGGTAAACCCAAGTATTTTTTCCTTTTGTGCTAAAACATAAGCCGAAATAACAAAACTGAAAACAAGGTCAAAAACACCGCTGAAAACCGAACTTGTTATGTTAAACGCATCACCCACAATCCTGCCGGAGTAGGAAGAAAGGAATGTTTTTGCGGTGGAGGTAAAGGAAGACAAATCCAAACTGCGTAAATG
>CAMFZK010000018.1 GCA_946006915.1 uncultured Clostridia bacterium | reverse complement strand
GGGTACTTTTTTGGTAAAATAGTATGAATTATTATGGATAAGTATATTTTATTTTATTGAAGGTGAAAACCATGGTTAGAAGTATGACCGGTTTCGGCAGAGCAAAAAAGGAAATAGACTCGCTTGACATTACGGTTGAAATTAAATCGGTAAACCACAGGTATTTTGAATTTTCGGCACGTCTGCCCCGAAGTTATAACTTTTTGGAGGAGAAACTCAAATCGTTTTTAGCACAAAACATTTCACGGGGCAAGGTTGAAATTTCGGTTATGATTGAGGATAATTCCCAAAACGCAACCGTGGTTGAAATTGACCGTGATTATGCTAACGCTTATATCACCGCATTAAAACAACTTTCAAAGGAATTTAAGATTAAGAACGATATCGGTGCGTCCGTCTTTGTGGGCAATAACGATTTATTCAAGGTTCGCCGTAAAGTTGCCGATGACCAAACGGTGCAAAACGCCGTTTTAACCGTTGCAAAAGAGGCACTTGATAACTTTATTGAAATGCGAAGTATTGAGGGCGAAAGGTTACTCAATGACGTTAAAAGCCGTACTGCCTATATACTTGAAAAGGTGGAATTTATTGAAAAGCGTTCACCCGAAACGGTTAAACTTTACAAAGAACGCATTGAACAAAAAATTAAAGAACTTTTAAATGACAATGCACCGGACGAACAAAGAATTTTAACCGAAGTTGCAATCTTTGCCGATAAAGTGGCGGTTGCCGAAGAAACGGTACGTCTCAGAAGCCATATAAAACAGTTTGAAGATTTATTGAATGATACTAAGCCCGTAGGCAGAAAACTCGATTTTATTGTGCAGGAAATGAACCGTGAAACCAATACCATCGGTTCTAAAGCACAGGATATTGAAATTGCGCATACGGTTGTTGATATTAAGTCCGAAATAGAAAAAATAAGAGAACAAATTCAAAATATGGAGTAATTTTATGAAATTAGTAAACATCGGTTCGGGTAATATGGTTGCGGCGGAGCGTATTGTTTCGGTTGTAACCCCCGAATCCGCACCGATTAAACGTATTATAGGGGATGCAAAGGAGCGGGGAACGCTCATAGACGCTACCCACGGCAGAAAAACCAAAACGGTTATTATTGCGGACAGCGGACATATAATTTTAACCTATATTCCGTTTGACAAGTTGGCAAACCGCATTAGTGACAGTGAAATTGTTTTCGAGGAGGAAGATTATGAATAAAGGCGGAATTTTTGTTGTTTCGGGTCCTTCGGGTTCGGGCAAGGATACTTTGCTATCACAACTTTTTAAAAAGTGTCCCGAAATTAAGTTTTCAATATCTTCTGTTACCCGTCCTATGCGTGCGGGCGAAAAAGAGGGCGAAAAATATAACTTCATCTCCCGCAAAGAGTTTGAAGAAATGTTACAGCGTGACGAACTGTTAGAACACAACGTTTATGTGGGTAATTATTACGGAACTCCTAAAACACCTGTGCTTAACGCTTCCAAAAACGGGGACGATATTATTATTGAAGTTGACGTAAACGGCGCAAAACAGATAAGGGAAAAACTGCCTCAGGCGGTTAGCATTTTTATAATGCCACCCTCTTTTGCGGAACTCGAAAAACGGCTTTCGGGCAGGGGAACAGAAACCGAAGAGGTTATTGCGGAGCGAATGAACAGTGCGCTTTTCGAAATTGAACGGGCTACAGAGTATGATTATATCGTTGTTAATGACGATATTGATACTGCTGTTGACGATATAATACAAATAATATCGGGCAGCCGCCTGATGTTAAAAAGACAAAAACATATTATTGATGAGGTGCTTAATTATGTTAAATCCTAATATCGGCAAACTAATTGGTGAATATCCTAACAGATACCGCTTGGTTATCGACGTTGCACACACCGCACGTGATATTTCAAGAAAAATCGAAGAAAACGAAGAAATTTGTTTAAAGAAACCCGTTTCTTTGGCTATTGATTCTTTGGCAAACAAAAAAGAACAGTAATTTTTTTCGGGAGGAATTTTAATGAAAGGATTAGTGGCTTTAATTGCCCTTTCGGGCGCAACTTCTGCGTTTGACCGGCTTTACAGTTATTCGGTTCCTCCCGAACTTACACTTTCCAAAGGGTGCAGGGTGTTAGTACCCTTCGGCAAAGGAAACATTAAAAAGCAGGGAATGGTTTTTGATTTGATGAGAGCCGAAACCGATAAATTAAAATCGGTGATTTCGGTTATAGACAACGCTCCTGTTTTAAATGACGAGGCGCTTAAAATGTGCGAATATATGCAGGATAACCTGTTTTGCACATATTACGATGCGGTTAATATAATGCTTCCTGCCGGAATTTCCCATAAACTTATAAATTTTTATTCGGCAAACGGTGATTTCGCCTCTGTTTCGCTTTTAACACAAGAGGAAAAAGCGGTTTTTGATTATTTAACCGAAAACGGCGAAAAAAACGAGAATGAGATTATTTCAAAATTTTCGGTAGAAAAGCAGTTTCTTTCTTCGCTTTGCGAAAAGGAAGTGCTTATAAAAAACAGCGAAACCAAGCAAAAAATGACCGATGCTACCCAAAAGTGGGTACGGCTTAAAGAAGAAAATTTAAGCGGTGTAAAATTAACCCCACGCCAGAGGGAAGTAGTTGACCTTTTGCGTGATATTGAAACCGCAAGCATAAAAGAAATAAGATATTTTACGGGTGTTTCGGTTTCGGTTATTGAAAATTTAATAAAAAAAGACATTTTGGCGGTGTTTGAAAAGCAGGTTTTCAGAACCCCTTACAAAACAAAGTCAGACCCCCAAAAAACCCCAATAGAATTAACCGAAGAACAACAAACCGCTTTTGACGGTTTGCTCCAAAAGTTTAAAAGCAAAGACCCCGAGGTAGCGTTACTTTACGGCGTTACCGGTTCGGGTAAAACCAGCGTGTTTTTACGGCTTGTGGACGAGGTTGCAAAAAGCGGCAGGGGAGTTATTGTAATGGTTCCCGAAATTGCGCTAACCCCCCAAATGATAGAAATTTTCACAATGCGTTACGGCAACAAAATTGCGGTGTTCCACAGCGGTTTGTCTGCGGGGCAACGTATGGATGAATGGAAACGCATTAAAAAGGGTGACGCACTTATTGCAATAGGTACACGAAGTGCAATTTTTGCTCCCTTTTCGGATTTAGGGCTTATTATTATTGACGAAGAACAGGAACACACATATAAATCGGAAAAAAGTCCCCGTTTTCATACAAGGGATTTGGCAAAGTTCCGTACCGCTTACCACAAAGGTCTTTTGTGCTTGGCTTCTGCCACACCCTCTATTGAAAGTTACACAATGGCTAAAGCGGGTAAATATTCCCTCTTTACCCTTAAAAACCGTTACGGTAATGCGGTACTTCCCGCTGTCCAAACGGTTGATATGAAAAAAGAAATTTTAAGCGGTAATTCTTCGCCCATAAGCCAAACCCTTTATGATGCTTTGAGCGAAACGCTTGAAAATAAAAAGCAGGCAATTTTACTGCTTAACCGCCGTGGACACAATACATATATTTCCTGTCCCGACTGCGGATATGTGGCATCCTGTCCTAATTGCAGTATTTCCATGACCTACCATTCGGCAAACAAACGGCTTATGTGCCATTATTGCGGTTATTCGGTATCTGCTACCGAAAAATGCCCCGAATGCGGTAAGGAACATTTAAAATTTATGGGAATAGGCACTCAAAAAGCAGAAGAAGAATTAAAAACTTTGTTTCCCCTTGCTAAAATTCTTCGGCTAGATGCTGACAGTACGGTTTCCCGTGAATCTTACTCAACCTATTTAACCGCCTTTGCAAAGGGCGAATATGATATTCTTTTGGGAACCCAAATGGTTGCAAAGGGACTGAATTTCCCAAACGTCACCCTGGTTGGCGTTTTAGGGGCGGACGGCGCTATGTACAGCGAAGATTTCCGCAGTTTTGAAAGAATGTTTTCGCTTTTAACCCAAGTGGTTGGCAGAGCGGGCAGGGGGGAAAGTTTCGGCAGGGCTATAATTCAAACCGTAAACCCCGAAAACAATGTTATAGAACTTGCCAAAAAGCAGGATTACGATACATTTTATAACGGTGAAATTTTAAGCCGAAAACTTTTAACCTTTCCCCCGTATTGCGATATTTGCACCGTAACTGTCCAATCGGTTGACCGAAATGACGCTGTAAATACAATAAACGGCATTTTTTGTAAAATTAAGGAAATGCTAAACGGTGAATATAAGGACATTAAACTCATTATTTTAGGCCCTGCACCGACGGCGGTTGCAAAGGTTAATAACCGCTACCGCTACCGTATGATAATTAAATGCAGGAACAACAAAAATTTCAGAAATATGCTTAAAACGGCTATAGATGTAAAATTAGTGAACGACGTTACCGTTTCGGTTGATATGAACCCCGAAACCGTAATTTAGGAGGTATATATGGCTATTAGGAATATTGTTACTTTAGGCGATGACGTTTTAAGAAAAGTCTGCCGAACGCAACTTACATTTGACAGTAAACTTCATACCGTACTTGACGATATGAGGGAAACTATGTATAAAGCGGAGGGTGTAGGTCTTGCCGCACCCCAAATAGGAATTTTACGTAGGTTTTGCGTTATTGACGTAGGGGACGGTATTATTGAACTTATAAACCCCGTAATAACCGAAACGGTCGGTAAACAAACCGGAAATGAGGGGTGTTTATCCCTGCCGGGCAGAAGTGCTAACGTAACCCGCCCGATGAAGGTTACGGTAAGGGCGCAAAACCGATTCGGGGAGAATTTCACAATAACGGGTGAGGGACTTTTAGCCCGTGCCTTGTGCCACGAAATTGACCATCTTGACGGAATACTTTATATAGATAAGGTTAAGGGGTAACGGTGAATTTATGAAAATTGTTTTTATGGGAACTCCAGACTATGCCGTAAACACCCTCAATGCGTTAATAAAAGACCGACACGAGATTGCGGCGGTTTTCTGTCAACCCGATAAGCCGGTAGGCAGAAAACAAATATTGACCCCGCCCCCTGTAAAGGTTTGTGCTTTGGAACATAACATTCCGGTTTTTCAGCCAAATACCCTGCGTGACGGTAAGGCGTATGAAATTTTAAAAGAAATCAACCCCGAAGTTATAGTGGTTGTGGCATACGGAAAGATATTGCCCAAAGAAATTCTTAATATTCCGAAATACGGCTGTGTAAACGGTCACGCTTCACTTCTCCCTAAATACCGAGGTGCTTCGCCTATTCAGTGGTGCATTGTTTGCGGGGAAACCAAAACCGGCGTTACCGTAATGCGTATGGACGAGGGGATGGACACAGGTGATATTTTGGACAGTGTAACCACCGAAATCGGTGATGAGGAAACGGCGGAAGAACTGTTTGACCGTTTGGCAGTAATAAGCGCCGATTTAATGGTAGATACTCTTAAAAAACTCCAAAACGGCGAAATTACACCTACTCCGCAAAACCAAAACGAAGCTACTTACGCACCTATAATTAAAAAAGAAATGGCTAATCTTGATTTTAAAAAAACCGCTACTGATATTCACAATGCGGTTAGGGGATATTACTCTTGGCCCTGTGCGTTTTTTATGCTGAACGGCAAGCGGATTAAGGTTTTGTCCGCAAAGATAGGGGATAAAACAACCAAAAATGCCGGTACGGTAATAGCAAACGGGGAAGAACTTGTAATTGCCTGCGGTAATAATACTTCCATTCGGCTTTTAACCGTTCAACCCGAGGGTTCAAAACCTATGACTTCTAAACAAATGCTTTGCGGTAACAAAATAACGCTTGGCACGGTAGTTGGGGAATAGTATGGCAAAGGCAAGAAAATCAGCGGTAAAAGCATTACTTAAAATAAATACCGAATCGGCCTTTTCAAATATAACTTTAAACTCGGTTTTAAGCGAAAGCGACCTTTCGGCTGCCGATAAAGCGCTTGCAACCGCACTTGTTTACGGCGTGCTTGACAGAAAAATCACCATAGACTATGTTTTAAAACAGTTTATTAAAACTCCTTTAAAAAAGGTTGCACCCTTTAGTTTAGAAGTTTTAAGAACGGCAGTTTACCAAATAATGTTTATGGATAAAATTCCAAACAGTGCGGCGGTTGACGAGGCGGTAAAACTTATAAAATCTTCCAAAGAAAGCCGTAATTCGGGGTTTGTAAATGCCGTTTTGCGTAACATTTTAAGGGCGGACAGTTTACTTCCCACAGGTGACGATACCGAAAGTTTAAGCATTTTGTACTCTTGCCCTGCTATGATTATTGAAAGTTTTATTTTAGACTACGGAAAAGATACCGCAAAACATTTATTAGAAGAAAGTTTAAAACCCGCCCCCTTTACTTTAAGGGTTAACACTCTTAAAATCGGCGTTGAAGATTTCCAAAATAAAATAGGCACTAAAACCGAAAAAACCAAAACCGACGGCGGTTTGATTTTAAAAAGCGGTATTGATATTGCTAATAATAAACTTTATAACAGGGGACTTTTCTTTGTTCAGGATTTGGCAAGTCAAACGGCAGTTTCGGTTTTAAACCCAATGCCCGGTTCACGTGTGCTTGATATGTGTGCCGCACCGGGCGGAAAAAGTTTCAGTATGGCTCTTATTATGCAAAATAAGGGCGAAATAATAAGTTGTGACCTTTACGAACAACGGGCAGGACTTATAGAAAAGTCGGCAAAACGGCTGGGAACTACCATTGTAAAGCCAAAAGTGTGCGATGCTACGGTTTATGACAGCAGTTTAGGCAAATTTGACTATATACTCTGCGATGTTCCCTGTTCGGGACTTGGCGTTATAAGAAGAAAACCCGATATTAAATATAAAAACTTTGCCGAGTTTGACTCTTTGTGTGAAATTCAGCAAAAAATACTGCAAAATGCGGTAAAATACCTTAAAAAAGGCGGAAAATTGCTTTATTCCACCTGTACTTTACGAAAAAAAGAAAATGAAGATATTGTAAATGACTTTTTAAGCCGAAATAATGATTTTACTTTAGAGTATATGCATACCTTTATGCCCCATATTGACCGAACTGACGGTTTTTTCTGTGCTTTAATAACAAATAAAAATTAAGGAGGCGAGCCGATTTGAAAACAGATATCCGTTCTATGAGCCAAAACGAACTTACAGAACTTTTAAGTGAATTAAATCAACCGAAATTCAGAGCGGCTCAAATTTTTAAATGGTTGCAGTCGGGGGTAGAAACCTTTGACCAAATGACAAATATCCCAAAACCGTTAAGGGAAGTTTTAGCGGAAAAATGCTATATTGCGAATGTTGAAATTGTGAAACGTCTCGAATCAAAAATAGACGGTACGGTTAAATATGTTTACAAACTTTTCGACGGCGAATATATAGAATCGGTGCTTATGAAGTACGAACACGGCTACACGGTTTGTATTTCAACCCAGGTCGGTTGCAGAATGGGGTGCAGTTTTTGTGCTTCCGGGTTAGAGGGGCTTTTCCGTAATTTAACCGCTTCGGAAATGCTGGCACAGATTATGAAAGCCCAAATCGACAATAACATACGGGTTTCAAACGTTGTAATGATGGGTATGGGAGAACCGCTGGATAATTTCGATAATTCGGTTAAGTTTTTACAACTTGTGTCGGACCAAGACGGTCTTAATATCGGGCTTCGGCATATTTCGCTTTCAACTTCGGGTGTGGTCAGCGGTATTGAAAAATTAAAGGAATACGGGTTTCCCATCACCCTTTCAATTTCACTTCACGCCCCGAATGATAATATTAGAAATTCCATTATGCGGGTAAATAAAAAATGGAATATAGACTCTCTTTTAAAAGCGTGCAGGGATTACCAAAAGGTAACCACAAGGCGAATTTCTTTTGAATACGCTTTAATAGACGGTGTAAACGACACGCCGGAATGTGCAGACGAATTGGCAAAACGGCTGAAAGGCATTATGTGCCACGTCAACTTAATACCTGCAAATCCCGTTAAGGAAAATAACTTTAAAAAGCCGGACAAACAAAAAATTATTCGGTTTTGCGACCGATTGATTAAAAACGGTGTAAACGCAACAATACGCCGTACCCTGGGGGCGGATATAGACGCTTCCTGTGGGCAGTTAAGACGTAAAGTAAAGGAGGGTGATTTTTGTGAAGATTTACAGTAAAATTGACAAAGGTGTTGTGCGAAACAGTAACCAAGACGCATATTTTGCAGGCGAAATTTCACAAGATGTAACCTTTGCGGTTGTGTGTGACGGAATGGGCGGTGCTAACGCCGGAAACGTTGCAAGCGGTACCGCAGTAAAAACAATAAGCGAATACATTATTAAATCCTACCGTAATAATATGTCGGCGGAAGATATTGCTAAAATGCTTAAAAATGCAATTATCAGTGCTAATATAGAAATATATGATATGTCTTCCAAAAACGAACATTTAAGCGGTATGGGTACAACCGTTGTTGCGGCGGTGGTAAGGGACGGTAATGCGGTTATTGCCAATGTGGGGGATAGCAGAATTTACCTTGTAGACGATAAACTAACCCAACTTACAACCGACCATTCAATAGTGCAAACACTTATTGAAAGCGGAAAAATAACCCCCGAAGATGCCAAAGTACACCCCAGAAAAAATGTTATAACAAGGGCATTGGGTGCCGAAGCGGAAGTTGCGGTGGATATTTCGGAATACGGTTTGTCGGGCGGCAACACCCTGCTTCTTTGTACCGACGGGCTTACAAACTTCGCAACCGAAGAAGATATACTTAAAACATTTAAACAAAACGATATATCGGCAGTTGCCGAAAAGTTAGTCGAACTTGCAAATAACGGCGGCGGCGGAGATAACATAACCGCCGTAACCCTTACAATGTAATTCGGAAAGGAAGAATTTTTTATGGATAAGTATGTAGGAAAACGTCTTGACGGACGTTATGAAATACAGGAAATTATCGGCGTCGGCGGTATGGCGGTTGTTTATAAAGCGTATGATAATCAGGAAGACCGCTTGGTTGCAATTAAAATTTTAAAGGAAGAATTTTTATCAAATCAAGAGTTTTTACGCCGTTTTAAAAACGAATCTAAAGCCATTGCAATGCTTTCGCACCCTAATATCGTTAATGTTTATGATGTAAGTTTCGGCGACCTTATTCAGTATATCGTTATGGAATATATAGAAGGTATTACCCTTAAAGAAGTTATCGAAAGGGAAGGCAGTCTTCGTTGGAAAGATGCCGTTCATTTTACCATTCAAATATTAAAAGCACTTCAGCACGCACACGACAACGGCATTGTTCACAGGGATGTTAAGCCGCAAAATATTATTGTTTTAAAGGACGGCACTATTAAAGTGACCGACTTTGGCATTGCACGTTTTGCAAGAAGTGACCAACGTACAATTACCGATAAAGCAATCGGTTCGGTTCATTATATCAGCCCCGAACAGGCAAGGGGAGAAAAGACCGACGAAAAGGCGGATATTTACTCGGTTGGCGTTATGCTTTACGAAATGCTTACCGGCCGTCTTCCTTTCCAAGCAGACAGCGCCGTTTCGGTTGCTATTATGCAGTTGCAAAGAGAACCGCAACCACCTACCGAAATTAACCCCTCAATTCCGTTAGGTCTTGAACAAATTACAATGCACGCAATGCAAAAAAGTCAGGAAAGACGGTATCAGTCTGCCGCAGAAATGCTTTGCGATTTAGGCAACTTCCGCAAAGACCCAACCATTACGTTTTCTTATTCCTATTTTGTTGATGATGCACCTACAAAATTTATCGGCAATATAGGTAATGAAGAAAAGACGGAAGAAAAGGAAGAAGAAAAGGAAAAGAATAACATTATTCCCATTCTTTCGGGAATTGCGGTTACACTTGTAATAGCACTTGTTGTTTTAGCGGCAATATTTGTTCCGAAACTCTTTAAAAATACCGGCTCGGAAATGCCCTGTCCCAAATTTGTGGGAATGAAACTTACCGAAATTAAGAACAATACCGAGTATACCGATAATTTCATTTTCACCGAAAAGTGGGAAACCAACAGCGATTTTGACTACGGTTATGTATACGAACAGTCAATTAAAGAGGGTTCAAAAATCAAAGCAGATACTAAAATCACCCTTTATGTAAGTATGGGTCAGTCTACCGAAAAAGTTCCCGATGTTGACGGTCAGTTAGAATCCTATGCGGTGTCACGGCTTAAAACAAGCGGATTTGTAACCAAAATCGTGGAAGAAGCAAGTGACGAAGTTGAAGCGGGTTATGTTATAAGAACCGAACCCCAAAAGACCACCGTTGTTGCAAAGGGTGAAACAATCACCATAGTAGTATCAACCGGTAAACCCCAAAAATTTGTTACAGTGCCGGACGTAAGCGGTCAACCGGTAGAGCAGGCAAAAAAACAACTTAAAGATTTGGGACTTACCGCCCGTACCGAAGAAACCAAACTTAACATTAAACCGGGCGAAGATTTTCAACCCGAAGGTTATGTTATAAAACAGTCGCCTCAAAGTACTTCGGAAAAAGTGGCAGAGGGTACGGAAGTTACGCTTTATATCAGCAGCGGACTTTATGAAACCAATGTTGAAATTTCACTGCCGCAGGATTTAGAGGAACAGATTTGCAAGGTTTCGCTCTGGCTTGACGGAAGAAAGGTTAAAGAAAGCGAAGAACTTGATCTAACAAAGGTTAAAAAATATACATTCAATGAAATTTCTTCGGCTACCAAAACCGCAACCTATCAAATTAAGATAAATGTTAATGATAAATATACCGAATATCAGGATATCAGTGTTGACTTCCGTGCAACAAACAAAAGTAATATTGTAACCGTTATTACCGATTCCGGAAGTGATTTAGACTGATGAAAGGTATTATTTTAAAGGCACTTTCATCCTTTTACTATGTTGAAAAGGACGGCGAAATTTACGAATGTAAGGCAAGGGGGAATTTCCGTAAAAGCGGAATTTCCCCCCTTGTGGGCGATATTGTTGAATTCCGGATTACCGAAAACGGCAAGGGCGTTGTAAACAGTATTTTGCCCCGCAAAAACTTTCTTGTAAGACCTAATGTTGCCAATATTGATAAACTTTTTATAGTTTCTTCCTTTTCAACCCCCGCACCTAATGCCTTTATTATTGATAAAATTACGGCTATTGCGGAATACAAAGCAATAGAACCCATTATCGTTTTTAACAAGTGCGATATGGGGGATTTTTCTTACTGGCAAAACATTTACAAAAATGCGGGGTTCAAAACCTTTACCGTTTCGGCTGAAACTAAAGAGGGTATCAATTCTCTTTTATCGGAACTTAAAAACAGCGTAAGTGCTTTTACGGGTAATTCGGGCGTTGGAAAATCAAGCATACTCAACTGTATTTTAGAAAACAGAAATATTGCAACCGGCGAAGTAAGCGAAAAACTCGGCAGGGGACGGCATACCACCCGCCATATAGAGGCATACCGCCTTAAAAACGGCGGTATTGTTGTGGATACCCCCGGTTTTTCTTCGCTTGAGTATACAAGCAGAGATTACGAATTTAAGGAAAATTTGGCACACTTTTTCAGGGATTTTAAGGATTATATTTATACTTGCAAATTTTCCACCTGTTCCCACACAAAGGAAAGCGGCTGCGGCGTGTTGCAGGCGGTAGAGGACGGTAAAATTGAAGTAACCCGTCATAACTCTTATGTTGAATTATTTAGTGAAATGAAAGATTTAAAGCCCTGGGAAGCCGATAATTACAAAAAAAAGTAACCTTTTTGTTTTACCTCTATATAATGGTATTGTAAGGGGGAAACAAAATGCGAAAACACCGTAACGGCTTTAACAAAGGGTTTGTGGCAATCGCCTTTGCCGGCGGACTTTTAATAAGTTGCTTTTGTCCTCCTAAATTATTGGTAGGTGTACTTGCAATTTGGGTTATAGTACTCGGATTTTCAAGTACACGGTGCTGACGGAGGGTGCTTTATGAAAGTAGTATTATTTAAAAGTCCTAAATTTTTAAGCGGAATTTTACGTGCAATTTTCGGAATAAAAAAACAAAGTATGGATAATACATAAACCCAAATACAAAGCCAAAGGTCATCTTTCAAGGTGGCCTTTGGTTTTATAAATAATTTGCAGATTTTAAGGGTAAACAAACCGAAATTTTTATGGTTTTTCGCACGGTTATAAACATTTTTAAAAAAATTGAAATA
>CAMFZK010000017.1 GCA_946006915.1 uncultured Clostridia bacterium | reverse complement strand
CCGAAACCGCCAAGGTGTAAAAGGGTGTGAATAAATCGTATGCAACCGAAAAATAACCAAAGCCCAAATCACCCAAAAAGGTGTTTGTGGCAAGCGGTATTTTAAAGCCGGCACCGATTATTTTAACCAAAACAGTGGAAACAAGCAGTATTAAACTGCTGCCCACAAGGTTTTGTTTTGTATTATTTTCGGTTTTCATACAAGTTCCTTAATGATATCTATTATATAGTCACAAAGCAGAGTTTCGCCCGAAAGATTCATTTCCCTGTAAGCTTCTGTGGCATCTGCACCCGCATCGTCCGAAATACGTCTTAAAGCCAAAAACGGAACACCCGAAAATTCGCACACATAGGCAATAGCGGCGGTTTCCATATCGCAGGACATTGCGTTAAAGTTTTCTTTCAAGTTATTCCTAACTTCATTGTCGCATATAAAATGGTCGCCCGAAACGGCAGTACCCAACTTTAATTCGGGAATAATTTTTTTTGCAATGCCGATTAAATTCTCATCTGCATTGTAAATATACTTTTGCAGAGGTTTTTCGCAAAGTTTGTAGCCGATTCCGCTTAAATCAAAATCGTGTTCCAAAAACTTATTCGGTGTGGTTATTTCACCCCTTCGTATGCCTGAAACACCGCCCGAAAGACCGTAATTTAAAATATAATCACAGCCGATATCCACTAAATGCATTGCGGCGGCGGCGGCATTTACTTTACCTATTCCGCAAAGAATTGAGATTACTTGTGCATTTTTTCGGTTGCCTTTTACAAAAAATTTGTGACCCTTTCTGCCTAAAAAAGAATAATCACTATATTCGCCTTGCCTAATTTTTTCGGCAAATGGTTTGTATTCGTCAATATCGGCAACTATTATTCCGATTTTTACTTCTTCCATATTCTCTCCCTAATAAAAAATGGCTGAAAAATCAGCCATTATTCTTCAAATGTAAGTTTTATTCCGCATACCTGACAAAATACTGCATTTTCATCAATGGCAGCACCGCAGGCAGGACAAATACGTTTACATTTAGCGTTGTTTAATTCTTGCTTAATTTCCGAAATTTTGGCGTTTTTACGGTTAATTTCATCTACCAAAATTTTAGTATCCTCGTCCCCTATTTCGGTATCTTTAATTAAATTGTAATAAATTTCGCCTAATTTTTCAAAGTCTTTTGAGCGTTTGTTTTGAAGTGATGCAACGTCAAACTTTTGTTTGCCTGTGTTTACAACCTCATTTGTTTTTTTACAGGCAATATCCATAACCTCTTTTGCTTTATCGATAGCGTTATCTAAAAAATCCATAAAAATACCTCCTTTAAGTATTTATCTAATTCTACCACAAATCAAAGAACAAATCAAGGAATTAAATATTTATTGTAAAATTCGTTAATACCGTTTTTGCGGTTTAAGATTTCGTCAAATTTATTTATATATTCGTAAGGGTATTTGTAATTAAAAATACGTTCTATGTAGTCCCCTAACGGTTGACGGAGTTTAGTAACCGCCGAAGCACCGCAAGCGAGAATTGTGTGTGTTTCGTCCATAATGAACACATTATAAAGCGATTCGTAACCCTTTTTGGAATAACCCACGTTTTCGAGATTGCCGACGGTTTTACTTTGCCTATACATATAATATGGGTGGATACAGTTTTGAGATAGAGTGTTATACGCAAAATCCACCATTTTTGAAGCGGTTTTACCTACCTCAATATCGGGTATTTGGTTTAGTCTGGTCATACCCGAAGAGCGTTTCATAGAAAGTGAATGAACCGTCACACTTTCGGGATTTAAAGTTATTACCTCATTTACGGTATTTTTAAAACTTTCAAATGTATCATTAGGCAGTCCCGCAATTAAGTCTGTATTTATGTTGTTAAAACCGCATTCTCTTGCTAAATTAAATGCCTCTACCGTTTGTTTTACGGTGTGTTTTCTGCCTATTGTTTTTAAAACTTCATCATTCATAGTTTGCGGGTTTATGCTGATTCTCGTAACACCGAAACTTTTAATAACTTCTAACTTCTCTTTTGTCACGGTATCGGGTCTTCCGGCTTCTACCGTGTATTCACGAACGCCCGATAAATCAAAATTATCCGCAACAGTTTTTAAAACTTTATGTAACTGCAAAGGTGAAAGTGTGGTAGGAGTACCGCCGCCCATATATACAGTTTCAAGCCGTAGGTTGTTTAATTTTGCAATTTTTGCGGTTACTTCCAATTCTTTGCACAAGTAATCGACATACTGTGGTATTAGTTTTTCGGCGTGTTCTACCGAATGGGAAACAAAGGAACAGTAAGAGCACCTTGTAGGGCAAAAGGGAACCGAAATATATAAACTAAAGGAATCGGGTTTTGAAAGTGAGGTAATTTCCCCCTCTCCTTTTAATGCCTCTAATGTTAAATTAAGTTTCTTATCGTTTACCATTAAATAGTTTTTAAAGTAATTTTCGGCGTTAGCGTCACCCATTGTCTTTTTAAGGCGGGACAACAGTTTTGCAGGGCGAATACCGGTTAAAATTCCCCAATCGGGTTTATAGTTTGTGGCAGAAACAAAACAATCGTAAACCGCAAGCGCCAAAAACAGTTCGGCGTCCTTATCGGTATTTTGGTTTATTCGCTCTATTTTCTTGACCGAATTATAGGCATTACCGCAAAAATAAAGGGTTGCTTTTGCGGTGTTTTCGGTTATTTCTGCAATAACGCTGTTATCAGCAAAAACAGGCATTTCCGATACTTCAATTTTTTCAAAAGGCAGAAAAATTCTTATTAACTTTTCAATTTCATATCTAAAAGAATTATTTATTAAACAAAGTTGCATTTTAACCTCTTATAAAGGGATTGTTTTTCTTTTCAAAACCGATTGAGGTAGGTTCGCCGTGTCCCGAATATACCTTAGTGTCATCGGGCAAATTGTAAATCTTTTTAACCGAAGTTTCAAGTGTTTTAAAACTGCCGTTCGGAAAATCGGTTCTGCCGATACTTAATTTAAACAAAGTATCGCCCGAAAACAGATTATGACCGATCAAATAACAAACTCCGCCAACGGTGTGACCCGGGGTGTTTATAACCTTAATTTCGATATCTCCTACCATTAAAACTTCCGAGTCTTGCAACAAAATATCTGCCGAAAAGGGTTTAACATCCGCACCGAAAAGGTTGCATAAATTTATATTTCGGTCGGATAAACCGTCATTATCCATAGCACCTATTGCAATTTTTGTATCTGTCGCTTTGCTTAAACGTTCGGCATCGGCAATATGGTCAAAATGGCAATGGGTTAAAAGAATAATTCTTTGCTTTTCCCTTGCGTTTTGCAAATATTCTTCCACTCTTACGTCATAAGAACCGGGGTCTATTACTATTGTGGTTTTTTCGGTATAAACAAGATAACAGTTAGTACCGAAATTTTTAAGCGGTATAGGTTTAATTTCCATTTTTTCTCCAAATTTCTGTATCATAAATTATTGTAACAGGTCCGTCATTCAAAAGCGAAACCTGCATATCTGCACCAAAAATGCCTTTTTCTACCCTTTTTATGCCGTTTTCACGCAATTTTTCGCAAAAAATGTTGTAAAATTCCTCGGCTTTTTGGGGTTCTAATGCCTTAATAAATGAGGGACGGTTGCCCTTTTTAACATCGGCGCAAAGTGTAAACTGCGAAATTGCCAAAACTTCACCCTCTACATCAAGAACAGATTTATTCATTTTACCGTTTTCATCACAAAAAACACGTAAATTTGTAACTTTGTAAGCAAGGGTGTTGACATCTTCCAAACTGTCATCCTCAACAGCGCAAACAAGTATCATATACCCGTGATTACAACTGCCTACAACCTTACCGTCTACCGAAACAGAAGCGTTTTTCACCCTTTGAATAACTGCTTTCATTACTGATTTATCCTTTCGACATTGAAAACTTGCGGAACTTTTCCTATTTTTGAAATAATGCTCTTCAAATGTTCTACACTTTCGGCACTTATTGTCATAACAATAACACAGTTACCGTCCTTGGTTTGTTTTGCACTGATACTGTGAATCGGAACACGCATATTATTAAGGACATTCATAACCTCTATTAAAATACCGTCACGGTCAATAGCGATGGCTTTAAGGGTGGAAATAAAGGATTCGGATTTACTGCCGTCCCAAAAGGCGGGAATCCAACGGTCGGGTTCTTCGCAAGCATTTATATCTTGGGGAACATTATTGCAATCCCTTTTGTGAATGGAAACGCCGTGTCCCCTTGTGATAAAGCCGATAATATCGTCCCCGGGAAGCGGATTACAGCATTTGGAAAACTTAATAAGGCAGTTATCTATTCCCTTAATTATTACTCCGTCCGAAGATTTTTTAACCTTTTCTTCAATCGGCACAATTTCGGGTTGCTTTTGTGCGGCGGTTTTGCGGTTAAAGTCTTCCTTAACACGGGGAATTACTTTTGAAAGCAAAATTCCGCCGTAACCTATCGCCGCAAAGAATTCTTCGCCGTTTGCAACACGGTACTTTTTAGCCAATTCTTCAATATATTCGGCGTTTTCATCAAGGTTAAGGTTTATATTATTTCTTCTTAATTCTTTTTCAAATTCATTTTTACCGGTTTCAATATTTTCACTTCGTTTTTCACGCTTAAACCACGAACGTATTTTTGCCTTGGCAGAGGAGGTTACGGCAATATTAAGCCAATCACGGCTCGGTCCGTGTCCCGCTTGGTTGGTGGTTAGAATTTCTATTACTTCACCCGTTTTAACCACGTGGTTTATGGGTACGATTTTACCGTCAACTTTAGCTCCTACCATACGTGTACCTACTGCCGAGTGAATGGCAAACGCAAAGTCCACAACCGTAGCACCCATAGGAAGATTTATAACGTCACCTTTAGGGGTAACCGCAAATACATCTTCTTGGGATAAATCTACCTTAATGGTTCTTATAATTTCGGTAGCGTCGTTCGAAGTGTCCTGACTGTCAATAATCTGCCTTATCCAGGCAAGACGGTCTTCCATTTTTTTGTCGTTATCGGTAATACCCTCTTTATACTTCCAATGCGCCGCAATACCGAACTCGGCGGTGTGGTGCATTTCAAAGGTACGTATTTGAATTTCAAATGGTATTCCCGCACGGCTTATAACCGTTGTGTGAAGTGACTGATACATATTGGGTTTAGGGGTTGAAATATAGTCCTTAAACCTATTGGGTATGGGACGGAACATATCGTGCATTATTCCTAAAATATTATAACAGTCCGCAACCGTATCGGTTATAATTCTTATTGCATAAATATCGTAAATTTCGTCAAAATCCTTGTTTTGAACATACATTTTACGATATATTCCGTGAATAGATTTTACACGCCCTTGGAAAGAAAGGGTAACACCCGGCATTTCTTCGCGCAGGCGCTCCTCTATACGGCATTTTATTTCGTCTAAAATTTGTTCACGGTGTTGTTTTCTGTGGGTTAAAAGTTCTTCAATTTCTTTGTAAGCCACAGGGTCCAAATGCTTAATTGCCAGGTCTTCCAATTCCTCTTTAACCGGGCGAATACCAAGACGGTGTGCAATAGGAGCATAAACTTCCAAAGTTTCCAGAGATTTGTCACGTTGTTTTTGCGGGGGCATAGCGTCAATAGTACGCATATTGTGAAGACGGTCGGCAAGTTTTATAATAATTACCCTAATATCCTGACCCATTGCTATAAGCATTTTTCTTATGCTTTCGGCTTGTTGCTGTTCTTTTGTGGAAAAATTAAGCCGTCCTATTTTGGTAACGCCGTCCACCAATAAAGCAACCTCTTTGCCGAATTTTTCGGCTATTTCATCAAGGGTGATTTCGGTATCCTCTACAACATCGTGTAAAAGGGAAGCCACTATCGACTGGGTATCCATTCCCAAAGACACAACGATTTTTGCAACATTATAGGGGTGGTAGTAATAATCCTCGCTTGAAACACGCTTTTGTCCTTTATGGGCATTAACGCAAAACTCGAACGCTTTTTTTACCATATCATAATCGTAATCTGTGTCGAAATTTTCCATATGGTTTTTTAAATCATTAAAATTTCTTAATTCTTCTGCGTTCATTTTTCACACTCCTTTACCAAAAATCCGTATGTTTGGGAATTTAACAGACTTGTTTTCTTCGCATTAGCGTCAGCGTAATATTTATTTCCGCTTTTGTTTATTAGTCCCAATTCTTCCAAAGTAATTAGGGCAATATTTGTTTTAGCATACCCCAAACTGTTTAAAAACAAATGGTTTACCCTGTCGCACAGTATTGCTTTTTGGGATATTAGTTTATAAACACTTCCCACTTCTTCACGTGTGGGTGTAAGTTCTTTTGGGTTATATTCTTCCCCGGCCATAAAGTTATTAAAACTTGCAATATCCAAAAAGAGTTTTTCGTCATCGGTATCACTCATTCTAATACCCTTAATTTGCACACTAACCGAAGAATTTCCGTTATATACATTGGTTTCCACCGTAACCGCAAGGTCAACCGTATCCCCTACATTAAAGCCAAAGTCCCCGTCACCCTTGCCGAACAAAAGGGCTTGGAAAGTGTTTTCGCCCTTTGTGAAAAGCAGTTTAAGGTGCTTATTGTTGGCAATAGGTGTAATGCGGTCTAAAGTAACCCCAAAAAGACCGAAAAGAGGTGCGGGATTGCCGAAACCGAATGGCTCTAACTGTTTTAAAGAGTCAGACAAATCGAGTGTTAAAGCCGACGGTTTTAAACGGCAGTCAAGTTTTAAAACAGGGGGTGTAATTTCTTTAGTTTGTGCGTAATTGTTTATCAACCTGCGAAATTCGGCAATATCGCAAGTTTTTAAACTTACCCCCGCAGCGCCGGAATGACCGCCGAACTTTGTAAGTACCTCTTTGCAAGCGTAAATAGCATCATAAAGCGAAAAACCTTCAAAACTTCTTCCCGAACCGTGGGAAAATTCGCCGTCACTTGAAATTACAATAGCGGGTACGCCGTATAATTCGCAAATTCTTGAAGCGACAATACCCACTACCCCGTGGTGCCAATTTTCGCCCTCTACCACTATTACACGGTCGTAATTATAGTTGTTTTCTTGTATTTTTAAAACCGCCTCGTCAAAGACCTGCTTTTCGGTTTGTTGGCGTTCGGTATTGTCTTTGTCAATTTCATCGGCAATTTTTAATGCTTCAAGCATATTGTTACAGCAAAGAAGTTCTACCGCACGGTCGGCTTTTCCCATTCTTCCTGCGGCGTTAATTCTGGGGCAAATACCAAAAGCCATTCTTGTTGCCGTAATACTGTCTATTGCAATTCCCGCAACATTTAGAAGTGCCGAAAAACCGATTAAGGGGGATTTTTTCAGTTTTTGAACCCCGTATTTTACAATAATTCGGTTTTCGTAAATAACCGGCATAACATCCGCCACTACCGCAACCGCAAGAATGTCGGCATACTGCGGTAAAAGTTCTTCGGGTTCTTTACCCTCTAT
Source organism: uncultured Clostridia bacterium (assembly GCA_946006915.1). Classification (GTDB taxonomy): domain Bacteria; phylum Bacillota; class Clostridia; order Oscillospirales; family Acutalibacteraceae; genus UBA737. The sequence goes on along the minus strand of CAMFZK010000017.1, from coordinate 4,871 downwards.
AACACAAATAAGTTTAAAGGCAACCTCTGCTCCGCAAATGCTTTTAAACTGTGAGGGACAGTCTTTTCTGTGCGGGTCAACAACTGCGGCGGCATTCGGTAAAACTTCGCCCGGCAGATGGTGGTCGGTAACTATTACGGTCATTCCAAGTGAATTTGCCAAGTCAATTTCGTCAATTGAAGCAATACCGTTATCTACCGTTACAATAAGTTTAACACCCATAGCGTGCAGTTTTTCCACCGCTTGGCGGTTCATACCGTAACCTTCGTCAAAACGGTCGGGTATATAATAAACACAGTCTGCCCCTCTTTGCTTTAAATAGCCGTAAAGCAGGGCGGTTGCCGTTACACCGTCACAGTCATAGTCGCCGTAAACGGCAATTTTTTCACCATTTTCAACAGCCATATTAACCAAATCTGCAGCGTGCATAATGTCGGCCAACTCGTAAGCGTCCGAAAAGAAGGGTTCGTCCGATAAAAACTGCTCTAAATCGGTAGGGTCGGTATATCCCCTTGCCGAAGCAATGAGTGCTACAATCGGCTCTACATCACATTCTTCTGCCAAAGATTTTGCTAAATTCCTATCAACGGGGTTTACAACCCATTTTTTAAAACCCATTCTTTTCACCAACTTTCTTTAAAGACTTATTTTACCACTAAAATACTGCTTTTTCAACTTTTTTATTACAAAAAAATAACCGCCGTAATAATTAAATTACTACGGCAGTAAATTTTTTAACTGATTTTCAGTTTTAATCTTAATTTATCGCTTATCATTGCAATAAATTCACTATTAGTGGGTTTGCCACGTTCGTTTTGGATTGTGTATCCAAAATAAGAATTAAGTACGTCTATATCTCCCCTGTCCCACGCAACTTCAATAGCGTGGCGTATTGCCCTTTCAACACGGGAAGAGGTAGTTGAATGATTTTTTGCAACCGTTGGGTACAATAACTTTGTAACAGAATTTATAATTTCGCTGTTTTTAACCGAAAGTAAAATTGCCTCACGCAGATAGTGATAGCCCTTAATATGTGCAGGAACGCCGATTTGATGTATTATTTCGGTAACCATAAGTTCAAGTTCTTGGTCGGATATACAGTTATTTTTTACAACTACCGGAGCGGTTTCGTTTTTCCAACCCGACATTTGTATAATCCGTTTAGCCATAACATTTATATCAAACGGTTTTAAGAAGTAATAGCAAGCACCCGCCTCTAAAATTTCTTTTTCCAAGCGGGGATTGGCAAAACTTGACATTACCATAACAAGCGGACGTTGTTTTTCGTCCATTTTATTTATTTCGCCAAGCACTCCTAAAATATCAAGGTTCGGCATAAACACTTCTGATAATACAATATCCGGCTTTAGCGAATTTATTTTTTCAATAAGCGCCAAACCGTCTTTCGGTATTAAACTAACCGACATACCATAACCTACAAGCGTTTTTGCACAATTCTTGGAAAGTTCCGTAGAATCGTCAGCAATCACTATTTTTAATTTCTTTTCCATAAAATTTTACCCTCCGGTATTTAAGTTTTACATATATTACCATATTGCGAAGTTAAATGCAAGCAAAATAACAAAATAAGTGTTATTATTGTAAAAGGTTACATAAAAACTTAAATTTCGTGCTGTTTCGACTGTAACGCTTGACAAAAAAATAATATGGTTTTAAAATAAACTGTAAAGAAAGGGAAAAATTATGACAGAAAAATTTATAAGAACCGAAAAACTTATAGGAAAAGAGAATTTAGAAAAATTAAAAAATTCGCATATTGCCGTTTTCGGAATCGGCGGTGTAGGCGGATATGTAACCGAAGCACTTATAAGAGCGGGCGTAGGCAAAATTGATATTATAGACAATGATACTATAAGCGAGTCCAACATTAACCGCCAAATTATTGCAACAACCGATAAAATCGGCGAATATAAGGTTGATGTTATGAAAGAACGCATTTTAAAAATTAACCCGCAAGCAGAAGTAAACGCTTACAACACCTTATATTTACCCCAAACGGCGGATATGTTTGATTTTACAAAATATAATTATGTTGTAGACGCAGTAGACAATGTTACGGCAAAAATCGAACTTGTTTTAAGGGCAAATGCAACTAATACACCCATAATTTCCTCTATGGGCACGGGAAATAAACTTGACCCCACTATGTTTTGTGTCAGCGACATTTACAAAACCGAGGTTTGCCCGCTTGCAAAGGTTATGCGTTATGAACTTAAAAAACGGGGAATAAAAAAATTAAAGGTAGTTTTCTCCAAAGAAAAACCCCTAACAAATCAAAGACCGCCTGCAAGTATTTCCTTTGTGCCGTCTTCGGCGGGACTGATAATTGCAAGCGAGGTTGTAAAAGATATAATATTTAAAGATTAAAAAATACGATTGCGGCAAATTTACCGCAATCGTATTTTTGTTAGTTTCCGCATTCAATGCTTATTTTGTTAAATATGTCAAGTATATCGTCAACCTTAACATTTTGCTTTTCTTCACCTTGTTTATCAAGAATAATATTGCCTTTATCCATCATAACAAGCCGTGTGCCGTACTCTACCGCATAACGCAAATTATGGGTTACCATAATGGCGGTCAAGTTTTTTTCTTTAATCACCTTATCGGTAAGTTCCATAATAATTTCGGCGGTTTTGGGGTCTAATGCGGCGGTGTGTTCGTCGAGTATTAAAAAGTCTATAGGCGTCATAGTAGCCATAAGTAAGGATACTGCCTGCCTTTGTCCGCCCGAAAGAGCGCCTAATTTTACATCCAACTTATCTTCCAGTCCAAGTCCTAAACTGCTTAACTGACTGCGGTAAAATTCTTTGCGGGCATTATTAACGCCGAAAGAAAGACCGAACCGTTTGCCTTTATTATCGGCAAGGGACATATTTTCAAGTATTGTCATATTAGGGCAAGTACCCGCCGAAGGGTTTTGGTAAACCCTGCCTATCATTCGGTAACGCTTAAATTCGGGCAAAGTATTTACATTTTTTCCGTCTATAAGCACACGGCCGTCACTTACCGGAATACTTCCGCAAATTATGTTAAGCATAGAGGTTTTACCGCTTCCGTTACTGCCTACAACCGAAACAAACTCCCCGCCTTTTACGGTAAAGTTAAAATTATCGAAAAGGCAAAGTTCGGTTACTGTTCCGGGGTTATAAATTTTAGAGACGTTTTTTAGTTCTAACATTTATTTTTCCCCCTTTTAAGTTTGCTGTGTTTTGCCGTGAAAGAGGCAGTTTTTTCGTTGAAAATCAGTATTAAAGCAAACATAACGGCGTTAAGAAGTTTTAGGTATATTCCGTTAGTATCCACAAGCACCAAATAGTTTAGGCAAAGTGAGTATATAACCGCACCTAAAATTACCGCCGTGGTATCGGCAATAAATCTTATTTTAGAGAATACCGCAATACCGATAATTACCGAAGCGAGCGCCATTACAACCTTACCGCTTCCAGAAGAATTATCATACTGCGAGTAAAGGTTGGAATAAAGCGCACCCGACATTGCCGAAAAGCCGTTAGCAAGCGCTATACCTAAAATTTTGTAAGTTCCGTTATCTTTTCCTAAAGATGCCACCAACATTTCATTATCGCCCGTGGCTTTTAACATATATCCAAGTTTTGTTTTTAGGAACAAATCAATTATAACCTTAACCGCAATTACAAAAATAAGTTCGATTAAAATTATCATATAATCACGGTTTGCGTTTCCTAAAAGTGCGGCGGTTTTTCCGCTGAAAATGCCTGTTAAATTTTCACTTCTGAACGAGAAAATTGTTGTGGTAAAACCGGTTTTTGTTAGCAATTTTGTAAGTGCTAAAGTAACCGATAAAAGCGCCGTCATAACAATTATTCCCGAAAGAAGTTTAGAAATATTAAACTTAACGTGTAGCATTCCGGTTACCGCACCCGCAATAAGCCCTGCAAAAAAACTTAAAAACACGGCTATTAAAGCGGGTATGCCTAATTTTAACATCAGCACGGTGCAACAGACACCGCCAAGCGGGAATGTACCGTCAACCGAAAGGTCGGGAAAGTCAAGTATTGAATAGGATATATAAACACCGAGAGCCAAAACCGCAAAACAAAGTCCCATTTGCAGTCCGTCAATAGTTGTAGCAAAGAAAAGCATATCTTTAATTCCTTTTAATTATTTTGCAACGTCGGTTGCGGTAACGGTTGTGGGAACGGTAATACCGAGTTGTTCACAAACCTTACTGTTATAGTAACTTGCGGGTTCAGTAATACGTGCTGCCGGAATATCCGAAGCGCTTTTGCCGTTTAAAATTTCAGCGGCAGATTTACCTGCGGCAGCACCTACGTCGATATAGTCAATAGATGAACTTGCAATACATCCAACCTTTACCTGTTCAATTTCAGAACCGAAAACAGGGATTTTCTTTTCGTTGGTAATAGAAAGAATGTTATCAAGTTTACCTACTATTGTATTGTCAAGAAGATTTACAAAACAGTCAACACCTTTTGAAATAAGGTCGTCGGTTTTAGCGTTTATTGTGTTAATATCGGCAACGGCAGAATCTAAAATTTCCATACCGTCATATTTTTCAGCCGCTTTTTTAAGGTCACTTACCTGAACGGGTGAACTTGATTCTTCGGTTGAATAAAGAACGCCGATTTTAAGATTTGTCTTATTCATAAAGGCGGTTACAACCTCTAACTGTTTTTCGAAGTTAGGAATATCCGAAGAACCGGTTACGTTTTTGTAGTTATCCATTACGGTAGAGTCTGTAACTGCACAGTATACAACCGGTATATCTTTATCGGCTGCGGCATTAGCGGCAGCAACTGCCGAAGGTGTTGCAATAGCAATAATAACCGCTGCTTTTTGGTTTACAA
>CAMFZK010000016.1 GCA_946006915.1 uncultured Clostridia bacterium | reverse complement strand
GCGGTGTAAAATACCCCGAACTTATAACTCGGCTTATTGACCTTGCGTTTAAAAGGCAACGCAGCCGTAATAATATTACCTACACCATTGATACCAACATTTTATCGGGCGTATCTTTTGGCAGTAAAGGTGCTAAGGGAGCAAAAATGTAATGACCGAACTTTTAATAAAGTGGTTTATTAAAGATGCCGATAATGTAACCGATACCACGGTCAGGAAAAATTACGGCACGCTTGGCAGTTTTGTGGGAATTGTTTGCAACCTTTTGCTTTGCAGTTTTAAAATTACTGTAGGCGGAATTACCGGCAGTATTTCCATTGTGGCGGACGGACTTAATAACCTTTCGGATATGGGTTCTTCGGTAGTTGCAATGCTTGGCTTTAAATTAGCGGATAAACCGGCTGACAGCGACCACCCATTCGGTCACGGCAGAATGGAGTATATGTCGGCTTTTGTGGTTGCTATTTTAATTTTGCTTGTGGGTTTTGAACTTTTAAAATCTTCGGTAACCGCCCTTATAAACAACACCGCCCAACCGCAGTATACATATTTTGCCTTAACGGTATTGCTTGTTTCAATCCTTTGTAAATTGTGGATGTTTTTATTCAACCGCAAATTAGGTAAAAAAATAGGTTCGGGTACTTTGTTTGCCACGGCACAGGATTCGCTTAACGATGTGGTTGCGACAAGTGTTATTTTAATTTCGGCAATTGTTTGCAAAATATTTACCCTGCCCTTTAATTTGGACGCCGTAATGGGTATTTTTGTTGCCTTGTTTATTGTATTTTCGGGAATAACCACCGCAAAGGACACAATAAACCAAATTTTAGGCGAACCTCCCGAAAAGTCATTGATAGACGATATCGAAAACACAATTTTATCCTTTAAAGAATTTGTGGGAATACACGACCTAATTGTCCATAACTACGGCCCCGGTAGGCAGTTTGCATCGGTTCACGTTGAAGTACCGCAGGATATTGACATTGTAAAATGTCATGAACAAATTGACCTTTGTGAAAAACTTGTAGGCGAAAAATTGGATATAAACCTTGTTATCCACATGGACCCGATTGACGTTAACGACGAATCGGTATTAGCCACAAAGCGGAATATTGCCGAAGGTCTTAAGATTATTGACAGCGGTCTTACCCTGCACGATTTCCGTATGACCCCCCAAAGCGACACCAGGACAAACCTGATTTTTGACGTTGTAATACCGTCTAATTTAAAAATGGGCGAAAAGGAATTGGAACAAAAAATCATTGCTATGGCACGGCTTATTAACCCAACATTCTGCCCCGTTATTACCTTTGACAGGGATTTTACGGGAACAATGAAATAAAACGACAAAAAACTCCTCACTCATTTAATCCCGAGTGAGGAGTTTTAATTATGCTTATTTATTGGCTTTCTACCGCTTTCCAACCCGCATAAAGGGTAATACTGTCGGTCACGGTATCTTTTTCGGTATCGAAACTTACCGTGCAGTCACGGTCTAAATACCACCCTGTAAAGACGTACCCCTCTTTTACGGGAGTTTCTTTAATATCAAGGGTTTCGGAATGCATAACCTTAACGCTGTCAATATGTGAACCGCCGTCGGTTTCAAACTTAACGGTAAAGCCGTTATGTTTTACAATAAACACCGTAGCAACAATCAGAAGTGCGATAAAAACGGTTACCATAATATTTGCCGCTTTAACCGACATATTAACTTTTGCATACAGTCCGCCGGTTTTACGGGGTTTATTTTCGGCAATGTTTTTACCGTTCTCCATTAAGTTCACCAACCTTAATTATTTGCGTGCAAGATATTTACGCATATCAATAGAACAAGCAACAAGAATTATAAGACCTTTAATTACATAAAGCATATTCGGGTCAACAGATAAGAAGTTAAGACCAACGAATATAATTTGTAAAAGGAATACGCCTATTACAATACCGCTTATCTTACCGGTACCGCCTACAAACGAAACACCGCCGATAACGCAAGCCGCAATAGCGTCTGATTCGTAGTTAAGACCTGTGTTTGCCGAGCAGGAAGCAATTCTTGCACCTTCGATAAATCCGGTGATACCGTACATAGCGCCTGCAAGTACGAATACCAAAACGATTGTCCAGAATACGTTTACGCCCGAAACATTTGCGGCTTCTTCATTTGAACCAACCGCAAACATATTTTTACCGAACTTGGTTTTATTCCAAATAACCCACATAATTGCGGTAAGAATTATGGAATAAAGCACATATTTAGGAACGGCTACGCCGCCGATTGTAAAGAGTGTTCCGCGAACGAAATCGGTATAGGATTTGTCAAGTCCCGAAAGGGTTTGACCGTTGTTTCCGCCTATCATTAAATACATAAGTACAAGACCGAAAACGATAAGTTGGGTTGAAAGGGTTACAATAAACGGATGAAGTTTAAACTTTGCAACAAAGAAACCGTTTACAAAACCGATAACCGCACCCACTGCTATAACTGCCAAAAGTACTGCCCAAAGCGGAACTACCGCAAGATTTGGGAAGATTTTATTGGCATAACCGGTCATTTGTAAAAGCGAAGCGGCAATACAAGCGGTTAAACCTACGCATCGACCTGCCGAAATATCCGTACCTGTAAGTACAATCGCACCGCCTATACCAAGCGCTATAGGAAGTTTAGCGGCAGTAAGTGAAATGATGTTTACTATGGATGAAACCGACAGGAATGCCGGAACTTGAATTGCTATGTAAATTATTGCCAATACAATAATTATATACATAGCGTTGTTAAACAAAAGGTCGCTTATTGCTCTGCGCTTATCTGCGCCCGATTTTGATTTAAAATCGTCAATAGCGGCATTTATACGTCCTTTTCTTTTAATATTTTCAACTGACATATTTTAGTTTCCCCCGTTTACGCAAATTTAGCGGCAAGCGCCATAATTTCTTCTTGGGTGGTATTTTTAGCGTCTACTTCGCCTGCAAGTTTACCGCCCGACATAACAAGTATTCTGTCACAAACGCCTAAAAGTTCCGGCATTTCCGAAGATACCATTATTACCGTCTTGCCCTTTGCGGCAAGGTCGATTATTAGTTCGTAAATTTCGTATTTAGCGCCTACATCTATACCTCTTGTCGGTTCGTCAAGCAACAGCACCGTTGGCTCGGTTAAAAGCCAACGTCCCAAGATAACCTTTTGTTGGTTACCGCCCGAAAGAGAACGGATTTTTGTCTCCTGCGTAGGAGTTTTAACGTGCATTGAATTTATACACCAATCGGTGTTTTTCTTCATTTTGGTTTTGCTTAAAAACGGTCCTGCCTGACATTTTTTCAAACTTGAAATAACCGCATTTTCACGGATATTAAGTATTCCGAAAATACCGGTAGCACGGCGTTCTTCGGTAAGTAATGCAAAACCGTTTTTAATCGACTCCCTGGAGTTGCGGTTTTTAATTGGTTTTCCGTTTAAGGTCAGCGTGCCGCTGCGCCTTGTGGCAACACCGAAAAGGTTTTCAAGCAGTTCTGTTCTGCCCGAACCGTCAAGTCCCGCAACGCCGATAATTTCGCCCTTTCTTGCCGAAAACGAAACATCACGAAGTTTTGAATACTCCGCCGAAAGGTCTTTAACATCAAGCAAAACGTCACCGATTTTATTAGTTTTAGGCGGATAAAGGTTTGTAAGTTCTCTGCCAACCATAAGTTTAATAATATCGTCGGTGGTAAGGTTTTTGGCTTGCTCGGTTGCAATCCACTTACCGTCACGCATTATTGTAACTTCGTCCGAAATGCGAAGAATTTCCGCCATTTTGTGAGAAATGTAGATAATTCCGCAACCTTGGTCACGAAGCATATTGATAATCTTAAACAGATGCTCAACCTCTTCTTCGGTAAGTGAAGAAGTCGGTTCGTCGAACACGATTACCTTTGAATTATATGAAACGGCTTTTGCAATTTCCACCATCTGCCTTTGAGAAACCGGCATACGGCTCATAACCGTTTTAGGGTCAACATCAATTTCTAATTTTTCAAAAATTTCTTTTGTCGCATCGTACATTTTCTTTTCACTGGTAATAGGAACACCCTTTGCGACTGTAGGGAAACGTCCTAACCACATATTGTCCATTACGTTACGTTTTAACGCTTGGTTTAACTCTTGGTGCACCATTGCCACACCGTTTTCGAGTGCTTCTTTTGAATTTTTAAAGTTAATTTCTTTACCTTCAAGGTAAATTTTTCCGCTGTCTTTTGCGTACACACCGAAAAGACATTTCATAAGTGTGGATTTTCCTGCGCCGTTTTCACCCATAAGGGCATGAACCGTACCTGCTTTTACAGTAAGATTTACATTATCAAGTGCCTTTACACCCGGAAAGGCCTTTTCAATGTTTTCCATTCTAAGAAGAACGGGTTCGTTTGCGTTTTCACGGACGCTGTTGTTTACTATTTCATTGTTAGCCATAAAAACTCGTCCCCTGTCCGTTTTGGTTTATTCCGTTTTAGGGCAGCCCAAAGGACTGCCCCTTTTAACATATGGGTTTATAAATTATTCGCCTGTGTAAACGCCGTAAGGAATGTTAACTCTCCAAGTGCCTACAACATTTTCGGTATCGATACCGTCAAATTTTTCTTTTTCGCCGAAGAAGTTTTGGGTAATTGAAGTAATTGCCTTTGCCATACCTTCAGCGTCCTGTTTGATAGTACCAATCATAGAGCCCTTAGAAATAGCGTCTTTTGCAGCGTCAGTAGCGTCAACACCGAATACGGGGATAACTTTTTTGCCTTCTTTGTTGTAGCCGGCGGTTTGAAGTGCGGAAACTGCACCTAAAGCCATTTCGTCGTTGTTTGCGATTACAAGTTCAACCATATTTTTGTTAGATTCACTGTACTGTGAAAGAATGGTGTTCATATAATCGGTAGCAGCGGCAGATGACCATTGACCGTTTTGGTCTACAAGGTATTTTTTGGAGTTAGAAGCATCATAGAATTCAAGTTTTGCTTTGTTAGCGTCTACCAGAACCTTGTCTGCATCTTCTACACCGAACTGTGTACGTGCGATTGCTTCCATATTGCCTTCTTGACCTTTGAACATAACGTAACTGATTTTGCCGTCGCCGTTAAGGTCAACCTTGTCAAAGTTTGCAACAAGATATTCGCCTATCATTTTACCTTGCATATGACCTGCCATTTCGTAGTCAGTACCTACGAATACGCATTTGTCATAACTGCTTACAACAGATTCTTCAACAGAACGGTTAAAGAAAATAACCGGAACGTCTTTTGCTTTTGCTTGGTCGATAATGTGTTGAGCGGCATCGTTTGAACCGGTGTCAACAACGTTTACTACAAGAAGTTTTGAACCCTTTGCAAGAGCGGTTGTAACCTGTTCGGTTTGGGTGGTTTGGTTGCCGTTAGCATCATAGTTTTGATACTTAATGCCTGCATCGGTAAGGAACTTATCCATAGCGGAACGAACGCTGGAAATATAGGTATCACTGTATGTATAGTAGAATACCGATACTTCGCCGTTAGAACCGCCTTTGTCGGAACCGCCGCAAGCGGTAAGTCCCAAAGCAAATACGAGCGCCAAGACTGTTGCCAATAACTTTTTCATTTTAAACTACCTCCTTAAATTTGAAAGCCGTAGCTTTCTTGGTAAGTTTATTATACTTAAAGGAAAGGTAAAATAAAATGCAATTTTTTATTCAAATTGTTTAAAAATTTACTGTTATGTTAAAAAAATATGACATATTGGTACAAATTACATATTGCTATTCGAACTGGAAAAGTATTTTTTGATTGCTTTCTTCAAACATATTTTCTTTGAATATAGCGGTGGCTTTTGTTGAAATAATGCTTTCTACGGTGTTTCCCCTAATAAGTTCTGTTGCTTTTTGAACCCCCAAATACCCCATAGCAAAGGGGTTTTGCACAATAAGCGCATCAATTTCGCCCGTTTCAAGTTTACCTATTGAATCTACGTTACTGTCAAACCCGATAGCGCAAACTTTTTCGGGTAAACCGAGTTTTTCTATAGCATTGCCTATTCCAAGTGTCATCCATTCGTTAACACCTATAATTATGTTAATTTGCGTGTGTGAAGTAAGCATTGAAATTGCACCTGCGGTAGCGCTTTCCAAATTAGAGGCAACGCTCATTTCGTCAATAATTACCGCATTACCCCTTGAAAGTGCAAACTCACGAATACCCTCTACACGCTGTTCGGCATTTTTGGAGGTATTACCGCAACCTAAAATGCCGATTCTTAATTCGCTGTCGGGCGGGAATTGTTTTGCCGCCGCTTCTACTGCCATTTTGCCGGCTTCTAAATTATCCGTACCTATAAATGTGCTGACCGATTCCGACTCTACCGCACTGTCAATAGTTAAAATCTTTACCCCTGCCAAAGCCGCCGCATCCAATGCGTTTGCCGACTTTACATAATCAATAGCGGAAATCACAATAGCATTAACTCCGCCTGCAACGGCACGGTTTATCATATCGTTTTGGGTTATATAGTCCTCCTCGTTTTCCGGACCTTCAAAGGTAACGTCAATATTATATTCGGTGGCGGCGGTGTTAACCCCTTTTTCCACCTCTTTCCAAAAGTCGGAATAAGTGGATTTTACAATAACCGCAACCTTTTTCTTGTTTTCGTTAGTTTTCGGTTTACAGGAAGTCAGGGTCAATAAAGCAAGAATTACCGACAAACTTATAAAAATTCTTTTAAATCTCATTGCCCTGCTCCTTTCTTATTTTCGGTATTCTAACCGTAATTTTTGTGCCTACGTCAAGTTCGCTTTTAATGCTTATTCCGTATTTTTCGCCAAAATAGATTTTAAGACGGTCGTTTACATTTTTAATGCCTATTCCGCCCGAATCACTGCGGTCCTTTTTAAGTATGCTTTCGCACTGTTCTTCGGTCATACCCACTCCGTTGTCCTCAACCTCAATAAGTATATCGCCGTCGTCGGCTTTTAGTACCCTGATTGTTATTTTACCCTCGTCAACCATACGCTCTATTCCGTGGTAAATGGCATTTTCCACCAACGGCTGAACCGTAATTTTGTTGCAAAGGCAGTCGGTCAATTCTTCGTCCACCTGAAATTCGTAGGAAAACTGGTTTTTATACCTATAACTTTGTATTATAAGGTAGTTTTCGGCGTGGCGCATTTCGTCCTTTATAGTAATAAGTTCTTTACCTCTGCTTATACTTATTCTAAACAGTTTTGCAAGGGCGGTAACCATATTTACGGCATCCGCAGTTTTGCCCTGTTCGCACATCCACTGGATAGAATCCAGCGTGTTATAAAGAAAATGGGGATTGATTTGTGCCTGAAGTGCTTTAAGTTCGGTTTTTCTTAAGGTTATTTCTTCGTTTCTTACCTTTTCCATAAGTTCTTGAATTATTAAAACCATATGACCGAACGAATCGGAAAGTATTTGAAGTTCGGCAACACGGTCGTCGGTTTTGGCGTAACGGAAACTGTCGGCATTTTTTTCAAAACTTTGCATAGCGTCTACAAGTTTTGAAACGGGACGGGTTACAATATTATAAAACAGCCGTATACTCAAAAGACTTATTGCAATACAGCAAATTACCGAAAGCACAACAACCGACGTTACGGTTTGGGTTTTAATCGCCTGCATATCGTCAGTATCCGCAACACCTACAATACGCCAACTGCTGCCGTCAAGGGTTTTAAGTGTGTTCATTATTTTGCCGTCAAAATGCGAACCGTCCGGCATTTTGGAAATTTTTGCAATATCTTCGGTTTTAAGTCCCGAAAAAATCATTTGCTGTTGCGGGTGGTAAACAATACTTCCGCTTTTGTCTATAATATAACTGTATCCGTGTTTACCTATACCTACATTGTCTACATATTCTGCAATACCCGAAAAACTGAAATCAACCGAAATGTAAACATCTTTGCCGAAAAGGTCGAAATATCTGCCGTGAACAATGGTTACCACCCACGGGTATCTGTTGTTAAAAAGTGTTTGCACATGGGGAAGTGAAATTGCATAATCTCCGCTTTTTTCCAAAAGTGCTTTATCGTAAGAAAGGTTTACCGATAAATCCTTTTTAAGTTCGCCCCCGTTAGAGCCGAAAGCAAGGATTTTTCCGTCAGTATCGTAAACCACTACCGCTTCGGTATCCGAACGGAGCCGGCAGGCGGCGGAAATACGGGCGTTTGCGGTTTCAATATCCCCGCTGTCCTCTATTTCGTTGCAAATTTGTTCAATTTGCACTTTAAGGTTTTCTATATAATTCCCCAACATAACGGCAGTTTGGGTTACCGAGCGTTCGGAATCGGTTTCCGCTTCGTATATAAGCGAACCGTTATATATTACAATAAAAGAAACCACACTGACCAAAACTGCCGCCGTTACGGCAACGGCAAGCAGAGAAACAGTCAATGTGGAAAAATTGTACCGCTTATTAAAAAACTTTTTCATTAGGTCACGCTCCGTTTGTTTTCACGCATTTTATTAGGGGAAACGCCGTAATACTTTTTAAAACAATAGCTGAAATAGTGTTGGTCGCTGTAACCCGAGCGTTCGGAAATTTCAAGAATTTTCATAGGAGTGCAAATAAGCATATCATAAGCCGCTTTCATTCTGCGTTCGGTAAGCAGGTTTATAAAATTGTTTTTCTTTGTCTTTTTTATAAGCGCACTTAAATAATTAGGGCTGACATTAAGCCGTGAGCTTACTTCCGTAAGGGACAAATCCTCCCTTGCATATTCGGAATCTATAATTTGAATAACCTTGTCACAAATAATTTCGGTATCCTGTTTTCGGTAACTGGAAATAATTTCCTTTGCATTGTTGCAAAGTTTTTTAATGTCCGACCGCACGGCATTATCGTAATTATGGAGCGATATTTTTGAATAAACCGGATTTTCCGAAAGCAGTTGTGAAAGTCCCTTTCTGTCCGATACTTCGCTTACCGTACGGTATACCGCCGAAAGAATTTGAATGACAAAATATCCGTCATTCCCGCCGTTTTGCTCGCTCGACAGTTCTTCCAAAAAGCGGTTTAATTCGTCCGAATTGCCAACCTTTAAAAGATGTTCCAGTTTGAAAACGGATTTTTCCATTTTTTCAAAATCCCCCACGTTGCCGTGTTCACTGTCGGCAATAAAGCGGACATCACCCGCACCGTCCGCTGTATAACGGCGGGCGGCTACCGCTTCGGAATAGGCGTTTCCGCACAAAGAAAGCGTATCTACCGCACGGCTTATACCAACGGTACATTCTTCCCCCAAAACCCTTGCGGCATTCTGCACAATTTCACGCAACGGCAGTTCCAAAAGTTCTGCCGTGTCTGCCGTTTTGGTTGTAATAAGGGTTACAATTCTTCCGCTTACGAAAAAACTTTCGTTCTTTACATAGCGGTTTAGCACCGCATCAATAAAGCCGATATGTTCTTCGCAGGTGGCATTTTTGCCCTCTTTATTCTTAAATTTTGAAATTAAAACACTGTAATACGGGGTTAAACTGTCCCCCGCAAGGTCCAATTCGTATGCCGTTTTCGCAAGGTAGTCTTCGTCAAGTGCCTCTTCTGTATTGCCGAGTAAAAGGGGTAACAAAAATTCCGAAATCTTAAGACGTCGGTCAATCGTTTCAAAATCCTTATTTAAAGAACCCCTGATTTCGGAAAAGCGCCTATCCATACTTTTGCGTATATTAAGCAGTTCTTTCGAAAGTTCTTCTGCCGAAATGGGTTTTAGCAAATAACTTATTATATTGTATTTAATTGCGGCACGGGCATATTCAAAATCGTCATACCCGCTTAAAATTACAACACCGGTAGCGGGGCGGATTTCACGCACCTGTTCGGCAAGTTCAAGCCCCGTCATCATAGGCATTTTTATATCGGTCATAACAAGGTCGGGTTCAAGTCGCTCTATTAAATCAAGCGCCTCTATTCCGTTTTCCGCATCGGCAATAACTTTAAACCCTGCCGAAGCCCAGTCAACCTTATCTATAATTGCACGGCGTAATTCCTGTTCGTCTTCTACAACTATAACGGTATACATAAACTTCCTCGCTCTCACTGTGTCTATTCTCATTTTATACTATTTTTTGTGATTATTCAACATAAATTTAATAAACCGCTCTAAAACGTTTTGTTTAAACTGACTACCGCCGAGTTTTCGGGCACAAAAAAATCACCGCCAACGGCGGTGAAATTTTTATTAACCTTATTATTCGGCAACTTCTTCGGTAGTTTCTTCTGCGGTTTCTGCCACAGTTTCTTCTACGGTTTCTGCCGGTTCTTCTTCGGGAAGTAATGCACGGATAGAAAGACTTACACGTTTCTTTTCCCCGTCAATAGCGGTGATTTTTGCCTCAACCTCTTGACCTACCGTAAGTTCGTCTTGCGGTTTATTTATACGCTTATTAGCGATTTGAGAAATGTGAATAAGACCGTCTACACCCGGAATGATACGTGCAAACGCACCGTATGTAGTCATACTTACAACAGTAACTTTAACTACATCGTCTACATTGTAGTTGTTTGTAAAGATTGTCCACGGATTATCTTCCGGTCTTTTGTAACCCAAAGAAATCTTTTTCTTTTCGGGGTCAAGTTCTTTTACGTAAACTTCAACAGTATCGCCTACAAGAACAACTTCGGACGGGTTCTTAATTCTGTTCCAAGAAAGTTCTGAAATGTGAACCATACCGTCCACACCGCCGATATCAACAAATGCACCGTAACCGGTAAGTGATTTAACAGTACCTGTAAAACGGTCGCCTACTGCGATATTTGCCCAAATTTTTTCTTCGGCTGCTTTTCTTTGTTCACGAAGTACGCTTCTGATAGAGCCGACTGCTCTGCGGCCTCTTCCGATTTCGATAATGCGGAACTGAACTTCTTTACCTTTAAGGTCTTCAAGAGAATCGTTTCTTGAAGCAGTTGCTTGAGAAGCGGGAATAAATACTCTTACGTTGTTTGAGTAAACCACAACACCGCCCTTAATAACGTCTTTAACGAAGCCGGTAAGAACTTCGCCCGACTCTTTAGCGGCAACTATATTATCCCAACCGGCAATCGCATCATAACGGCGTTTTGAAAGCATTGCGGTTCCTTCCTGGTCGCTGATTTTCATAATAATAAGATTTATCTCATCATTAACCTTAACTTCTTCAACAAGATTAACGTTAGGGTCAGAAGAGTATTCGGCGGCGGTAACGTAACCTGTTACACCCCTACCGATATCCACAGTAATTTCTGTGGGATTAACAGCAATAACTGTACCTGTTACCTTCTGGTCACCTGTTAAACTGTTAAGCGAAGCTTCAAATGCTTCCTCGTCTGTCATTTCCTCGAAACTTTTTTGTACAGGTTCTTTTACCTCCACCTGTTCTTCTACCGGTTGTAAATTTTCCGACATGGTTTTTATAGCCTCCTTTATTATACACGCAGGTGTTGATGCACCCGCAACAACCCCGATTTCGTCACACCCTAAAAGACGGTCGATCGGTAATTCATCGGCAGTTTCAATTAGGTATGTTTTTTCGCAATTTGCTTTGCACACCGTAAATAACTTTGCGGTGTTTGAACTGTGCCTGCCGCCGATAACTATAACAGCATCGCTTCGCTTTGACAGTTCGTGTGCTTCTTGCTGACGCATCGCAGTCGCATTACATATTGTATCAAAAATTTCTGCATTTGTACACACTTTTTTTAAAAAAAGTTGAAGTTTTTCCCAAATTTTTGCGTTAAAAGTGGTTTGAGAGACCATAATTACCTTTTTTGAGCAAAAATTTTCCTTAAATTCAAGTAAATTTTGCAGTTCTTCCTCGTTTGCAACAACATAAACTTCGCCGAAAGTATGCCCAACAATACCTTTAACCTCTTGGTGGTTTTTGTCCCCCGCTATAATCGTGACATATCCGTCCTTACTTTTTTGGGCAACTATTTTGTGAATTTTGGAAACAAACGGGCAGGTAGCGTCAACATAGCAAACCCCTTTGTTTTCACAGTCGTCTACTACCGTTTGTTCCACCCCGTGCGAACGGATTACAAGGGTTTCGCCGAGATTGACCTCGATTGGCGAATTTACAATTCTAACCCCTTTTTGTTCCAATTCTTCTACCAACTGGGGATTGTGAATAATAGGACCTAAAGTGCAAACCTTTTTGCCCTCTTTCAGTAAATCGTAAACGGTGTTTACCGCACGGTTTACTCCGAAACAAAACCCCGCAGTCTTTGCAAGCGTTATTTTCATACCTAAATTCTTTCCTTAATTATTTTTAAAATAAGTTCCAAAGAACCGTCTAAATCACATTCGGTTGTGTCCGCCAACACGGCATCTTCGGCTTGTTTTAAGGGAGCAATTTCGCGGTGCATATCGTTATAGTCACGCTTAACCAAATCGTCGTAAACTTCCTCAAATGTAACCGCAGTTCCCTTTTGTATAAGTTCTTTATAACGGCGTTCGGCACGTGCTTTAGCACTTGCGGTAAGGTAAATTTTAACCGTAGCGTCGGGAAG
>CAMFZK010000015.1 GCA_946006915.1 uncultured Clostridia bacterium | reverse complement strand
GATTTGGGACTTGTCAGCGAAGTTTTTTCGGGTGATATTTTATCACGTTTACCTAAAAGCACTATGGCGGTAGCACATACACGCTACGGTACAACCGGCGGTACTAACCGCAACAACTGCCAACCTATTGAAGTTAACCACCAAAAGGGCAGAATGGCTTTGGCACACAACGGTAATTTAAGTAACGCCGCAGTTTTGCGAAGCGAACTTGAACTCGGCGGTGCTATTTTCCACACAACAAGCGATACCGAAACCATTGCCTATATTATTACCAAAGAGCGTTTAAAATCCCCCTCTATTGAGGAGGCGGTAAGCCGTGCTATGAATATTATTGACGGTGCATATTCTTTGGTTGTGATGTCGCCCCAAAAACTAATTTGCGCAAGGGACCCGTACGGTTTTCGCCCATTGTGTTATGGTAAAACGGCGGACGGTATGTATGTTGTCGCCTCCGAAACCGCTGCTTTAAAAGCAGTCGGCGCGGAAGTTATTAGGGACGTAGAGCCGGGCGAGATTTTGGTTTTCAGTAAAAACGGCGTTGTTTCCCGCAGGGAACATTGCGGTAAAAAGGATAAGAAACTTTGTGTTTTTGAATATATCTATTTTGCCCGTCCCGATTCGGTGATAGATGGTGTTTCGGTACATTCTTCCCGCTTAAAGGCGGGAAAAATATTGGCAAAAACCCACCCGGTAGATGCCGATATTGTAATAGGCGCACCCGATTCGGGGTTAGATGCCGCACTCGGTTTCAGCAGGGAATCGGGTATACCTTACGGAATAGGTCTTATTAAAAATAAATATATTGGAAGAACCTTCATTTCACCGGGACAGGGCGCACGTATTGACGGTGTTAAAATTAAACTTGCCGCCGTAGAAGAAACCGTAAAGGATAAACGTGTTGTTCTGGTGGATGATTCTATTGTACGGGGTAATACAATGGGCAGGGTTGTAAAACTTTTAAGGGATTCGGGCGCAAAAGAAGTTCACGTCAGAATATCTTCTCCGCCGTTTTTACATCCTTGCTACTATGGAACAGATATTGATTCCGAAGAACATTTAATTGCCTGTAAATACTCTATTCCCGAAATAGAAAATATTATAGGTGCTGATTCTTTAGGGTATTTCCCTGAAGAAAAATTATCTGAACTCACAAACGGCTGCGGTTTTTGCGGTGCTTGTTTTAACGGGGTTTATCCCACAGAAATTCCAAAAGATATACGAAAGGACCGCTTTGAAAGGCGATTATCCGACAAAAAGAAATGAGGCGGCGGTTATGCCAAAGGAATTTAATAAAAAAATCATTTTAGAGGACGGAGCAGAGTATTTAGGTTACGGTTTCGGCGCTGATAATTCGGCGGTGCTTGAAATTGTGTTTAATACTTCTATGGTAGGATATCAGGAAATTATGTCCGACCCGTCATACACCGACCAAGCGGTGGTAATGACCTATCCGCTAATCGGTAATTACGGTATGGCAGATGACGATTTTGAACGTGATACACCCACTATCGGTGCTTTAATTGTTCGTGAATATAACGATAACCCCTCTAATTTCAGAGCCACAGCCACCTTGTCGGAAATTATGAAAAAATTCGGTGTTGCGGGAATTTACGGTATTGACACAAGAAAATTAAACAGGTCAATCCGTGATTACGGCTCTCGCAAAGTGCTGATAACCGATATTGACACCCCTTTGGAAAAGGGACTCAGGATACTTAAAAATACTAACATTCCTACCGATGCGGTAAAGCGTGTTTCCGGTAAAAAAATTACGGTTTTTGATACCGAAAATCCAAAATACCACGTAGCGGCAATCGACTGCGGTATGAAAATGAACATTGTCCGTTCGCTTAACGCTTGCGGTTGTAAAGTTACCGTTCTGCCGTTTGATACTTCGGCGGAAACGATAAATAAACTTTCTCCCGACGGGGTGTTTATCTCTAACGGACCGGGCAACCCTACAGATGTGCCCGAAACTATTAAAACCGTAAAACAACTTATAGGCAAATATCCCATTTTCGGTATTTGCCTCGGACATCAAATAATATCTTTGGCTTACGGCGCAAAGACTTATAAATTAAAATTCGGACACCGTGGCGGCAACCACCCCGTTCGGAATTTGGAAACAGGAAAAATTGAAATTACCTCGCAAAACCATTCCTATGCGGTAGACAGGGAAAGTTTACAGGCAACACCGCTTACCGTTACCCACATAAACCTGCTTGATAATACTGTAGAGGGACTGAAATGCGATCAAGATAAAGTGATAAGCGTACAGTACCACCCCGAAAGCGCACCCGGCCCGCAGGACAGCGCATACCTTTTTGACCGATTTATAAAACTAATGGAGGAACAAAACAATGGCTAAAAGAACCGATATAAAAAAAGTACTTGTTATTGGCTCCGGTCCTATTGTTATCGGTCAGGCGGCAGAGTTTGACTATGCGGGAACACAGGCGTGTTTAGCGCTAAAAGAGGAGGGGTACGAGGTTGTGCTTTGCAACTCTAACCCCGCTACCATTATGACCGATACTTCCATTGCGGACAAGGTATATATGGAACCCCTTACATTGGAATATATTGCAAAAATCATCCGTTTTGAACGTCCCGATGCAATCTTACCCGGTATAGGCGGTCAAACCGGACTTAATCTTGCAATGCAACTTGAAAAAAAAGGTATTTTATCCGAATGTCAAGTAGAACTTTTAGGCACTAAAAGTGCTTCTATCGAACGTGCCGAAGACCGTGAACTCTTTAAGGCACTTTGCGAAGAATTAAACGAACCCGTTCTCCCTTCGGATATTGCAGGTACGGTAGAGGAAGGACTTAAAGTAGTTGAAAAAATCGGCTACCCTGTTGTACTTCGACCTGCATTTACTTTGGGCGGCACAGGCGGCGGCTTTGCCGAAACGAAAGAGGAATTTTTACCCCTTATGAAAAACGCTCTTTCGCTTTCGCCTGTAAGTCAGGTGCTTATTGAAAAAAGCATTAAGGGATATAAGGAAATTGAGTATGAAGTAATAAGGGACAGTAACGACACCGCAATTACAATTTGTAATATGGAAAACCTTGACCCCGTTGGTATTCACACGGGGGATTCTATTGTTGTTTGCCCTTCCCAAACACTTACCAATAAAGAATATCAAATGCTGCGTGACAGTGCGCTGAAAATAATCCGTGCACTTAAAATAGAGGGCGGATGCAATGTTCAGTTTGCACTTGACCCCAAATCTTTTCAGTATTATTTAATAGAGGTTAATCCCCGTGTTTCACGTTCTTCGGCACTTGCTTCTAAAGCCAGCGGTTATCCTATTGCACGTGTTTCCGCAAAAATAGGTGTAGGTATGACTTTGGACGAAATAAAGATTGCCAACACACCTGCCTCTTTTGAACCCGCACTCGATTATGTGGTAACCAAAATGCCACGTTTCCCGTTTGATAAATTTGCCGATGCAAGCAACGCTTTATCCACCCAAATGAAAGCCACGGGCGAGGTTATGAGCGTTGGAAGAACCTTTGAAGAAAGTTTGTTAAAAGCCGTTCGTTCGCTTGAAATAGGTCTTTGCCACCTTCACCATAAAAAGTTTGACGGTAAACCTCAAAACGAACTTTTAGAATATATCAAAATCGGAACAGACGACCGTATTTACGCCATTGCCGAACTTTTAAGGCAGGGTGTTAATACCGAAACTATTGTTAATTTAACCGCAATAGATAAATTCTTTATTGATAAATTAAAAGATATAATAGAACAAGAAAATGAATTAAAACAAAATATCGGTAATATTAGCGTTTTAAAACAAGCCAAAAAAACCGGCTTTTCGGATAAAGTTATAGCACAGTTTTGGAACAAGACCGAAACCGAAATTTTTAATTTGCGAAAACAGCATAACATTTTGCCGATTTACAAAATGATTGATACCTGCGCTTCGGAATTTGAAAGTTATATTCCGTATTTTTACTCTACTTACGAAGAAGAAAACGAATCTGTTGTATCGGGTAAGAAAAAGGTAATTGTTTTGGGTTCAGGTCCTATCAGAATAGGTCAGGGTGTGGAGTTTGACTATTCTACCGTTCACGCCGTGCAAACCATAAAAAGTGCCGGGTATGAAGCGATTATAATAAACAACAACCCCGAAACCGTTTCAACCGATTATACCTGTTCTGACAAACTGTATTTTGAACCCCTTTGTACCGAAGATGTTATGAACATTATTCTGCTTGAAAAACCTGACGGTGTTATAGCAACTTTAGGCGGTCAAACCGCAATAAATTTGGCAGAACCGCTGCGTGAACGGGGCGTAAAAATTATCGGTACAGACTGTGATGCAATAGAACGTGCCGAAAACCGTGACAGTTTTGAAAAACTTTTAATCTCCCTTGGTATTCCGCAGCCAAAAGGCAGAGCGGTTACAAGCATTGAAGAGGGAATTAAAGCCGCAAAGGAAATAGGTTATCCCGTTTTGGTACGTCCGTCCTTTGTTTTGGGCGGCAGAGCAATGCAAATTGTTGCCAAGGAAGAAGACCTTTGCAACTACCTTAAAACTGCAGTTGAAATAGATGCGGATAAACCCGTTTTAGTGGATAAATACATTAAGGGTAAAGAGGTAGAGATTGATGCCGTTTGTGACGGTAAGCACGTTTTTGTCCCCGGTATTATGGAACTTGTAGAGCGTACAGGCGTCCATTCGGGGGACTCTATAAGCGTTTACCCGTCTTACAGTTTATCGGAAAACGTAAAAGACACAATTTTGGAATATGCCCAAAAATTGGGAATAGGTATTGGAATTATAGGGCTATTTAATATTCAATTTATTGTAGACGAAAGTGACAATGTTTATATCATTGAAGTAAACCCACGTTCTTCAAGAACCGTTCCTTTCCTTTCAAAAGCCACGGGTTACAGTCTTGCGGATATTGCAACACTTTGTATGTTGGGACTTTCTTTGCAGGAACAGGGAATTTTTGAAATATATCCTAAAGAAAAAGAGCGTTATTACGTAAAAGCACCTGCATTTTCTTTTTCAAAACTTTTAGGTATGGATGCTTATCTGTCGCCCGAAATGAAGTCGACGGGTGAAGCGATTGGTTACGATAAAAAACTTCACCGTGCGGCATATAAGGCAATGGTAGCGTCCGGTCTTAAACTTCGCAATTACGGAACGGTAGTTGTAAGCGTTGCAGACGAAGACAAGGAGGAAACTTTGCCGTTAGTAGAGCGTTTTTACAATATGGGCTTTAATATTGAAGCCACAACCGAAACCGGAAAGTTTTTAAGAAATAAAGGAATTAAAACCCGTATTCTCGCTAAACCCAGCGAGGGCAGTACCGAAGTGCTTGATTCCATACGCGCGGGTTATGTAAGTTACGTTATTAACACCCGTGCCATACTGTCCGGCAAGCATTTTGGGGACGGTATAGCAATCCGTCAATGTGCGGCACAAAACAATATTACAATGCTGACTTCGCTTGACACGGTAAGAATGTTACTTAACGTGTTAGAAGAAGTGACGCTTGGTATTTCCACTATTGATGCAAACAAAGGTGATAAAAATGAAGTTCACAAAAATGCACGGAATAGGTAACGACTATTTGTATGTTTACGGCGAAGTTCCGAAAAATATTGCCGAACTGTCGCAAAAACTGTCCGAACGGCATTTCGGTGCGGGTTCGGACGGAATGATATATATTTCCAAATCCGATGTTGCCGATTTTAAAATGCGTATATTTAATGCCGACGGAAGCGAAGCCAAAATGTGCGGAAACGGTATTAGATGTGTCGGAAAATATGTTTATGACAAAGGTTATACCGACAAAAAGTTTTTAAGCATTGAAACCCTTTCGGGTATTAAATATTTGAAACTTCAAATTGTAAACGGAAAGGTTAAAACCGTTACGGTAAATATGGGTAAAGCCGAAGCAAAGGAAGAAAAGATACTCGAAATAGACGGTGAAAACGTGTCGGTTATCCCGGTGTCGGTAGGTAACCCCCATGCAGTAATTTTTGTGGAGGATATAGAAAAAGCACCGCTTTATACATTAGGTCCTAAAATTGAACACCATAAAGAATTTAAAGACGGTGTTAATGTGGAATTTGTAGAAGTTATAAGTCCCGATAGACTTCGTATGCGTGTATGGGAGCGGGGAAGCGGTGTGACATTAGCTTGCGGAACGGGTGCTTGTGCGGTGGTTTCGGCGGCAATTTCCGCAAAGAAAAGCAATTACGGTGAAACCGTTTCGGTTTTGCTTGACGGCGGTACATTAAAAATTGAAATATCACCTGATAATACCGTAGAAATGACCGGCCCTGCCGAGTTCATATATGAAGGAGAAACAGAAATATGTTAAAACCCAATTTAAGATACAAAGAACTGAAAGACACATATTTGTTTAACACAATTTACCGCAAAACAAACGAGTACTTGGCAAAGAATCCCGAAAAAACGGTTTTGCGTATGGGTGTCGGTGACGTATCTATTCCGCTTTGCGAACCCGTAATAAAAGCACTTCATAAAGCGGTGGACGACCAAGGGAATAAAAAGACCTTTCACGGTTATATGCCCGAAGTAGGTGACGCTTCACTTCGCAAAGCCATTAAAGAATACTACGCAAAATTTTCTGCAAAAGTAGAAGAAGACGAAATCTTTGTTTCAAGTGGTGCGTGTGATGACCTTGGCGATATTTTGGAACTTTTTGACAAAGATAATTCGGTTTTGGTTATTGAACCCGCTTATCCCGAATATGTGGACACTAACATTTTGTGCGGCAGAAAGGTTATTCATTTAGCGTCGGGTGAAGAAAACGGTTTTTTGCCTATGCCCGAAACACCTGCCGATATTATTTACATTTGTTCCCCAAATAACCCAACCGGTGCGGCTTATAACCGTGAACAATTAAAGGTATGGGTGGACTTTGCTAATAAACACGGTTCGGTAATACTGTTTGATGCCGCTTACGAAATATTTATAGAGGGTGAAGATATTCCCCACAGTATTTTTGAAATTGAGGGTGCAAAAACCTGCGCCATTGAAATTTGCTCACTTTCCAAAACTGCGGGATTTACAGGAACTCGTTTAGGGTATACCACCGTTCCCAAAGAACTTATCCGTGAGGGTATGAACTTAAACGAAATGTGGTCACGAAACAGGGAAACGAGAACCAACGGTATTTCTTATATACTTCAAAAAGGTGCTTTGGCGGTATTTACCCCCGAAGGACAGGAATGTGTTCACAAAAATATTGACGTTTACAAGAAAAATGCCTCCTACTTTATGGAAGCGCTTGACACGGCGGGCATTTGGTATATCGGCGGTAAAAATTCGCCTTATATCTGGCTTAAATGCCCTGACGGTATGAGCGGTTGGGAATTTTTCGACTATCTTTTAAACAAAATTCAAGTAGTAGGTGTACCGGGGGACGGTTTCGGCGAATGCGGAAAAGGTTATTTCCGTTTTTCAACCTTCGGCAGTCCCGAAGATACCAAAGAAGCCGCCGACCGACTTTGTAAACTTTTGAAAAAGGGTTGATAATATGAAAATTTCCTGTCTTCAAATGGATATGAAATTGGGAAAACCGCAAGAAAACTTTAAAAAAGCGGAAGTTTTAATAGAACATGCCGCAAAGGACGGTGCAGATGTAGTTGTATTGCCCGAAACTTGGAATACGGGGTTTTTTCCTAAAGAAAACTTAAAGGAACTTTGCTGTAATGACGGAAAAGAAGTTAAAGAAGTTATATCAAGTTTGGCTGATAAATACAAGGTTAACATTGTAGCGGGTTCGGTTTCAAATCTTAAAGACGGCAAAGTATATAACACCGCCTATGTTTTTGAACGTAACGGCAGATGTGTTGCAAGTTATGACAAAACCCACCTTTTTACCCCAATGGGGGAGGATGAGTTTTTCAACTACGGTGACGGTTTTTGCACCTTTACGCTTGACGGTGTAAAATGCGGAATAATAATTTGTTACGATTTGCGTTTCCCCGAACTTACAAGAAAACTTGTGTTAGAGGGTATAGAGGTACTTTTTGTTGTCTCCCAGTGGCCTAAAGAGCGCATTTTCCATTTAAAAAGTTTAATCACGGCAAGGGCGATAGAAAACCAAATATTTGTAGTGTGCTGTAACTCCTGCGGTACGGCAGGAACCACCGTTTACGGCGGTAATTCGGCAATAATTGACCCGTTGGGTGAAACACTCGCCCTTGCCGGCGAAACAGAGCAAATTATAACCGCAAACTGCAGTTTTAAGGTGCTTGACGATATTAGAAAGCGTATTCCTGTTTTAAAAAACAGACGTACGGATTTATACTGAAAGGAAGAAAACTATAATGCGTGACTACAAACTTGAATTTGAAAAAAGAGTAGAGTTTATCAAAAACATTGTAAAGGAAAGCGGAGTAAACGGTATTGTTTTCGGCAATAGCGGCGGCAAAGATTCCGCTTTGGTAGGTATTCTTTGCAAGGCGGCTTGTGAAAATACCGTTGGCATTATTTTGCCTTGCAGTTCTAAAAGAAATTATAACGAAGATACGAAAGATGCTTTGGAAGTTGCAGAAAAGTATTGTATAGAAACCCGAACGGTAGATTTAACCGCCGTAAGGGAAGCGGAAATTGCCGCATTGGACGGTGTGGCAAACTTAAATTCGGCGGCGCTCAGCAACATTGCACCCCGCCTTAGAATGACCACTTTATATGCGGTGGCGGCGGCTGAAAACCTTTTGGTTGCGGGTACGGGTAACAAGAGCGAAATGTTTGTCGGCTATTTTACAAAATGGGGCGACGGCGGACACGATTTCAACCCGATTTCCGACCTTACCGTTACCGAAATTTACGAATTTTTACGGTATTTAGATGCACCGAAATGCGTTATAGAAAAAGCACCCTCTGCCGCACTTTTTGACGGACAAACCGATGAATCCGAAATGGGTGTGACCTATGCCGAGTTGGACGCTTATATCGAGGGCAAAGAAATACCAAGCGACAAAAAGGAAATTATTGACCGTTTGCATAAAAAAAGCGAACATAAAAGAAGAGGAATTTTAAGATATTAAGGAATAAAACGGTATGAGGTTTTAAAAAATCTTCTGCCGTTTTAATTTTTTAACAAATTTACTATTGACAACTAAGGTAAATATTGTTATAATAAAAACCTACCTGGTAGGTAGGTAATAATTTTTTTGGTAAGGATAATCGTTATGGAAAACCCTTTTGAAAAACTTGTACGTGCAAATTTCCGTTTCGGACGAATGTGTTGTTGTAATTGGTTTTTAAATTTACAAAATACATTCACTAACGAAAGGAAAAACCTATTATGTCTGATTATAAATTTGAAACTTTACAACTGCACGTGGGTCAGGAAGAACCCGATGTTGCGACCGATGCCCGTGCAGTACCGATTTACGCAACCACTTCTTACGTCTTTAAAAACTGCGAACACGCTGCCGCACGTTTCGGTTTAACCGATGCCGGCAATATCTACGGCAGACTTACCAATTCCACACAGGAAGTTTTGGAAAAACGTGTTGCCGCTCTTGAGGGCGGTGTGGCGGCTTTGGCACTCGCTTCGGGTGCGGCGGCAATAAACTATACCCTTGAAGCGTTAGGTCAAAACGGGGGACATTTTGTTGCCCAAAGAACCATCTACGGCGGAAGTTACAATCTTTTAGCCCATACTTTGCCCGCTTTCGGTATTACCGCTACTTTTGTTAATATTCACGACCTTGCAGAGGTTGAAAACGCAATAAAAGAAAATACAAGAGCTATTTATATTGAAACTCTCGGCAATCCTAACAGCGATATTCCGGATATTGACGCACTTGCAAACCTGGCACACAAGCACGGTATTCCGCTTGTGGTTGATAACACTTTCGGTACACCTTATCTTATCCGTCCAATTGAACACGGTGCGGATATTGTTGTTCATTCGGCTACAAAATTCCTCGGCGGTCACGGTACAACACTTGGCGGAATTATTGTGGATTCGGGTAAATTTGACTGGGCGGCAAGCGGTAAATACCCCGCCATTGCAGAGCCAAACCCAAGTTACCACGGTGTTTCGTTTGTAAAGGCGGTAGGTCCTGCGGCATTTGTAACATATATACGTGCGGTATTACTGCGTGATACGGGTGCTACAATTTCTCCTTTTGCGGCATTCTTGCTTTTACAGGGTGTGGAAACCTTGTCACTCCGTCTTGAACGCCACGCCGAAAATACCAAAAGAGTAATTGAATTTTTGGAAAATCACCCAAAAGTATTAAAGGTTAATCACCCATCATTACCCGACCACCCCGACCACCAACTTTATAAAAAGTATTTCCCTAACGGCGGCGGTTCAATATTTACTTTTGAAATTAAGGGCGGTGTAGACGAGGCACATAAGTTTATAGATAGTTTAAAAATATTCTCTTTGCTTGCCAATGTGGCAGATGTTAAGTCACTTGTTATTCATCCTGCTACCACTACGCACAGCCAACTAAACGCCGAAGAACTTGCCGACCAAGGCATTAAACAAAACACAATCCGTCTTTCAATAGGTACAGAGCATATTGACGATATTATCGCCGACCTTGAAAACGGTTTTAGTGCGGTAGAATAATCAGGGGGTTACTTTTATGTCAAACATTTATACATCAGCCGACCAACTTATAGGAAAAACTCCGCTTTTGGAACTAACACATATTGAAAAGAAATACGGTTTAAAGGCGAAAATCCTTGCTAAACTTGAGTATTTTAATCCCGCAGGTTCGGTTAAGGACAGAATTGCCAAAGCAATGATTGACAAAGCCGAGCAGGAGGGGAAATTAAAAGCCGGTTCGGTAATTATTGAACCGACAAGCGGTAACACGGGTATCGGTCTTGCATCGGTTGCCGCCGCAAGAGGTTACAGAATAATTATTACAATGCCCGAAACTATGTCGGTTGAACGCCGTCAACTAATAAAAGCATACGGTGCGGAAATTGTTTTAACCGATGGCTCAAAAGGTATGAAAGGCGCTATTGCCAAAGCCGAAGAATTGGCAAAGGAAATACCGAACAGTTTTATTCCGGGACAGTTTGTAAATATAGCAAACCCGACTGCCCATAAAAATACCACAGGACCCGAAATTTTCGAGGATACCGACGGTGAGGTTGATATTTTCGTAGCCGGAGTAGGTACGGGCGGTACCGTTACGGGGGTAGGCGAATATTTAAAATCCCAAAATCCCGATATAAAGGTTGTTGCGGTTGAACCCGCATCTTCTGCCGTACTTTCCACAGGTGTAGCAGGAGCGCACAAAATTCAGGGTATAGGTGCCGGATTTGTTCCCGATGTGCTTAATACAAAAATTTACGACGAAATTATTACAGTTACAAACGAAGATGCCTTCTCTACGGGACGGGAAATAGGAAAAAGCGAGGGTGTGCTTGTGGGTATATCCGCAGGTGCGGCAACCTTTGCGGCAATAGAACTTGCCAAACGTCCCGAAAACGAGGGAAAAACAATAGTTGTACTTCTTCCCGATACAGGTGACCGCTATCTTTCAACACCGCTGTTTTCGGAATGACTTAAATTAACGGCACTCTTTTTTAGAGTGCCTAAACTATTTAGAAAGGTTTTTTATATGACAAACAAAACAATTTATCTTGATAATGCCGCAACCACTAAAATGAGCAAAACCGCCATTGATGCCATGTTGCCGTTTATGGATAAGGTTTACGGCAACCCGTCAACCCTTCATTCCGTAGGGCAATCTGCCGCCGAAGCGTTATATAACGCAAGGGAGCGAATTGCAAAATGCCTTGGTTGTACGGCAAGGGAAATTACATTTACTTCCGGCGGAAGTGAAGCGGATAATCAAGCAATTCTTACCGCCGCAAAAATAGGCAGTAAAAAGGGTAAAAAGCATATTATTTCCACCGCAATAGAACACCACGCCGTTTTGCACACATTAAATAAACTTAAAAAAGACGGTTTTGAAATCACTCTCTTGGGTGTTGACCAAAACGGACTTGTTTACCCCGAGCAAGTGGAAAATGCAATAAGGGAGGACACCTGTCTTGTTTCGGTTATGTATGCCAACAATGAAATAGGCACAATAGAACCGATTAAGGAAATAGGAAAAATTTGCAGAGAAAAAGGTGTGCTTTTCCATACAGACGCCGTTCAGGCGGCAGGGCATTTGCATATTGATGTGAACGAGCAAAATATTGATATGCTTTCCCTTTCGGCGCATAAATTTCACGGTCCTAAAGGAATAGGGGCACTTTACAGCCGTAAAGGAATACCGCTTTATACCCTAATAGAGGGCGGAGCGCAGGAAAGCGGAAAACGTGCCGGAACCGAAAATATTCCCGCAATTATGGGAATGGCGGCGGCGCTGGAAGAAGCCACAGATTCTATTGACAAAAATACAGGCAAAATATCCGCATTAAGAGATAAACTAATTGACGGACTGTCACAAATTCCGCATTCGGTTTTAAACGGCGACAGGGAAAAACGCCTTCCATCTAATGTAAACTTCTGTTTTGAGGGTATAGAGGGTGAATCTTTGCTTTTACTTCTTGACGATAAAGGCATTTGCGCTTCTTCGGGTTCGGCTTGCACTTCCG
>CAMFZK010000014.1 GCA_946006915.1 uncultured Clostridia bacterium | reverse complement strand
GAAGAATCAACCTGCGAAAGCAGAGTGGTGGGAATATTGTAAAAATCTATTCCTCGCATAAATATTGCCGCCGCAAAACCTGCCATATCGCCCACAACACCGCCGCCTACCGCTACTACACAGTCAGTACGGGTGAAGTCGTTTTCCACCATTGCTTTTAAAAGGGTTTCTAAAGTAGACATTTGTTTTGATTTTTCGCCCTGCGGAAATGTGACAACAACCGGTGTTTGTGACGCTTTTGCAACCTTTTGCGAATATTCGGTGGGTACGCCGTCGTCGGTGACAATCAGTACCCGCCTTTTTAAATTAAGCAAATCCCCTATTTTGTCTAAAGCACCCCGTTCTAACACGATGTTGTAACCCGAAAGTGCCGTTTTAACCGAAATATCCATAACAACCTCTTAAATATGAATTTCTTTTTCAAATGTTCCTAAAATTTTAAAGTTACTGCAACATTTTTTAAGTTGTTTTAGCATTAGTTTGCCGTAGTCGCTGTAAATATCCCCCTCGCCTTCGGCATAAAAGTAATAATCCCAAATAAGTTCCTTTGTAGGACGGCTTTTTAGCGCTTTAAGGTTAAAGCCGAATTCGCCTATAACCGAAATTGCCTTACCCAAAGAACCCGCCGCATTTTTAACCGTAAACAACATTATAAAATGCTTATCTTTATTAGTTTTAGAACGGTTTGTGCGTGAAAATACCGCAAACCTTGTAGTGTTGCTGCCGCTTTGGTTAATGTGTCCTTCAAGTTTTTTAAGACCGAACTTCTTTGCGGCTTCATTACTGCCTATTGCCGCAATATCGGTTCTGCCGCTTTTAGAAACCTGCCTTACCGCTACCGCAGTATTAACCGATTCTATTGTTTCAAAACCGTGCATATTTATATATTCCGCACATTGACCGAGTGCTTGCGGATGGCTTATAACCTGTTTTATGCTTTCGATTGTTGCACCTTCATTAGCCAAAAGGTTTTGCACAACCTCTATTTCGTAAATGCCGGTAATATAAAGCGAACCGAAAAACGCAAGGTCAAGTACCTGACCTACATCGCCGTTAAAACTGTTTTCTATCGGTAATAAACAACAGTCACATTCACCGTTTACCACCGAATCGTAAGCCGATTTAAAATCTTTACAGGCAACCGCCGTGGCATCGGGGAAAATACGCTCTGCCGCAATATTGGCAAAAGCCCCCTCTACCCCGCTGTATGCTACCCGCATACCGTCAAGCAAGCGGTGTTGAAGTTTTTTTGAAAGACCTATAGTATCCTTTAAAAAGTTTACGTAATAAGAACGGTATTCTTCACTTTCAACAAGTGCCGTATTGCGTTTAATGAGTTCCTCTTCACGTGCAAAATCATCAATAGGCAGACCGTGTTCCTTTTTGTAGTTTGCAACCATTTTTGCGGCGTCCATACGCTTTTCAAAAAGTTTTGCCATTTGTTTATCGGTTTCGTTTATAATTTTTCGTGCTTTTTCAAGTTCAGTCATTATACTTCCTCCAATAAAAAAAACCGCACCCACATTGCCGTTAGTAAGGCACAAGCGGTTGCGGACTGTCCGTTAATCGTTTGCCGTAAAATATCGGCAAAAAGCGGTAAACGGGCAGCCCTTTTTAAAATAATAAAAGTAAAATTTACTGTTTTTGAACATTCCGTTTCACCTACCAAAATCAAATATAAACCCATTTTATCCCAAACTAAGCGGTATGTCAAGTATTTTTTCGCTTTAAAGCGTTAAATTTTTTATTTTTTTAATAAAAATAGGGATAACTGTCTATCGTCCGCTAAACTAACGGACGGATTATAGACATATATCCCTACAAATTCAATTAAATTTTAAACAGCAAATCGCCGTAACTGGGATACGGCCAGTAGGATGCGGGAACAACGCTTTCGGCACTGTCCGCAAATTTTCTGATATCCCCCATAAGTTTTAAAACAACGGCGTGGTATTCGTTTGCACGTTCAAAAACATCTTTAGAACGCTCTGCCGACGAAACCGCCATTTTAAGTTGTGCGGTTAAATTGAATATTTCCTTATTTGCGGCGGAAAGTTTTGTAATAAGTTCGTATTCAACCGTACTATCCGCCCTGATAAGATTTTTGTTGTTAACCGTTTCACAAAGTGAATTTGTGTATGCGGTTATTGCGGGAATAACATCACGGTTCATCATTCCAATTAAGGTAAGTGCCTCAATATGCACGGTTTTTGCATAGTTTTCAAGGATAATATCAATTCTTGAATTTATTTCGGCACGGTTGAACACCCCGTGACGTTCAAAAAGTGCAATATTTTCTTCACTCTTAAGCAGTGGTAAAGCATCCACCGTGCTTGGAAGATTTAAAAGACCTCGTCTTTCGGCTTCTTCTTCCCATTCTTTTGAATAACCGTCCCCGTTAAAGATAATACGTTTATGGTTATGTAAAGCGGTTTTTATAATTTCATTAACTGCGGTTTCGGTATTTTCGGCATTTTCAAGTTTTTCGGCATATTCCGAAAAAACATCCGCCAACATTGTGTTAAGCATTACGTTAGTGTCCGAAATAGAGGAAGCCGAACCCAACATACGAAATTCAAACTTATTACCCGTAAATGCAAAGGGTGAAGTACGGTTACGGTCGGAATTGTCTTTACGGAATTCGGGTATAACGTCCGCACCCATTTTCATTTTTTCACGTTTCACGGCATCGTGATGCACACCGCTTTCAACCGATTCCAAAAGTGAAGTTAAATCTTCACCCAAAAAGATTGAAATTATTGCAGGCGGGGCTTCGTTTGCACCGAGCCGATGGTCGTTACCGGCGGTGGCAACCGCAATACGCAACAAGTCCTGATGTTTATCCACCGCCTCAATAACGGCGGCAAGGGTTAAAAGGAATAACTGATTTTTTTCGGGATTTTTGCCGGCTTTTAAGAAGTTAATGCCGGTATCGGTAGATATTGACCAGTTATTGTGTTTACCGCTTCCGTTTACACCGTCATACGGTTTTTCGTGAAGAAGACAAACCAAACCGTGACGCAGAGCAATTTTTTTCATAAATTCCATTGTAATTTGGTTATGGTCTGCGGCAATATTGGTGGTTGTAAAGACAGGGGCTAATTCGTGTTGTGCGGGGGCTGCCTCATTATGCTCTGTTTTGGCAAGAACACCTAACTTCCAAAGTTCGTTATCAAGGTCACGCATAAATGCCGCAACACGGGGTTTAATTACACCGAAATAGTGGTCGTCCATTTCCTGACCTTTAGGGGGCATTGAACCGATTAGGGTTCTTCCTGTAAAAATAAGGTCGGGGCGTTTATTGTAAAGTTCCTTGTCTACCAAAAAATATTCCTGTTCGGGACCTACCGTTGTATTAGTGCTTTTAACATCACTGTATCCCAAAA
This sequence comes from uncultured Clostridia bacterium, assembly GCA_946006915.1. Lineage (GTDB taxonomy): Bacteria > Bacillota > Clostridia > Oscillospirales > Acutalibacteraceae > UBA737. Next base: position 9,452 of record CAMFZK010000014.1, on the reverse strand, counting down.
GGTGAGCAATGCGAAGTGCTTGTTTGTTTATTGCCGCCATACTGCGAAGCAAGGGGGTTTTTTGGTCAAGTGCCTCACCGCTATATGAACAAAAGGCGGTGGGAATACACAAAGTATTATCCTTAATAAAGGCGTAAGAACTTGGGTCCCAAGCAGTATAACCACGTGCTTCAAATGTCGCACGAAGACCGCCCGACGGGAAGGAAGAAGCGTCCGGTTCGCCCTTTATAAGTTCCTTGCCGGAAAATTCCATAATAATGCCGCCGTCTTCCGCCGGAGAAATAAAACTGTCATGCTTTTCGGCGGTAATACCGGTTAAAGGTTGAAACCAATGGGTATAGTGGGTAGCACCCTTTTCTATTGCCCAGTCTTTCATAGCGTCAGCCACGGTATCGGCAATACTGCTGTCAAGCCCTTTACCGTCCTTAATAGTATTTTTTAATTTTTCATAAACATCTTCGGGAAGTCGGTCTTTCATAACCGAATCCGAAAAAACGTTTATACCGAAAAAATCACTTATCTTTTCCAAAATTTTACCCCCAAATGTGTAAACTTATATATAGTAAGTATACCAATTAGAAGTAAATTTGTCAAACACTATTAGTTGTCACTCTACTGCAAATATTAGTTGTCAATAAATATTACATTTGCAGAGAGTTCCCTTATATAATCTAACCAACCGTAAAAATCGGGTACGGTAAGATTGGTTTCACATCTTTCAATAATTTCTGAAAACATTTCCTTTCCCATTCCCACCTTTGAAATTTTGTCACAAATCGCATTTATTATTTGCGGTTTTAAGGAAAAATCTTTGTCCGCTAAAATTAAATCTTCAACCTGAACACCCGTGTATCTTAAAGTTTTATTTCCTAAGTCAAGTTCTATACCCTCTATACGGTCCACAAAATCGGCAACAAAATCCAAATCCGCATTTACCTTAAAATCCACCGGATATTCAAAACTTTCCCCACTAGAGGTAACCAAAATATTTTGGTTTTCAAAATCAAGGTAAAAATAGGTCTTGTCTCCCCCTGTTTCAAAAAGCAAACCGCTGTTTTGCGGAATTTGTTTATAATACGGCACAGAATTGTTTTCATTCTGGGCAGAAACAAAACTTCCCTTTAAATAAAAATAACCCGCACCAGTAAAAATAAGCAGACAAAACGCACTTATTAAAACGGTCTTTAAAAATAATTTTGTGTTGCTTTTCAAAAAATCACCCACGGTATTATACCCGTAAAATAACAAAAAAGTCCTTTTTCAAGGACTTTTTTGAAAAATTCATTTACCTTTAACACAAAGTGAATAATTACCGCTTTTTAATATTTCGGTAAGGTCAAAAATATTTTTTATGGGGCGGTCTGTAATTATTCCCGCCAATCCTATTCTGCCATCTGCAGCGGAATGAATGTCGCCGCCGGAGGTCATAATTTTTCCGTTTTTCACGGCATAGTCATACGCTTTTTGATTTTCTTCGTCATTATTACAGGAATTAAAAATCTCCACTCCGCAAGCACAATCTAATTCGGGTTCTACCGATTTATCATTGTAATCTCTATCTCTAAACGGGTGTGCCTGTACAACCAGACAACCGTTATCCTGAAAAAGTTTGCAGATTTCTTCCACCGTCATCTTTTCCGTTTCGGGATGAAGATATAAAAACTCTTTATCAAGCCCGTAAAGCAAAATATCATGACCGGTAGCGTAGGAGTACTCCGCTCCGAAAAAGACATTAAATCCGTCATATTTTTCTGCTTCTTTTAAGGCACGCAGGTATGCAGTGTAGTATCTGTCAATACGTTCTTTCCAAGGAATATCATGCGGAATAGGTGTTGCATTATATCCGAAAACAAAATGATCGGTTATTACTATTCCGCTGTACCCTTTTTCATAATATGCTTTAACCTGTTCCTCCGGAGTACTTACGCCGCAACAACTGCAAGCACTCGTGTGCACGTGCAAATCATATTTATACATTCAAAAACCTCAAATCTACGATTCCATAAGTGTACGAAATTCTTCACCCGAAATTTTTTCACGCTCGAAAAGAATTTTTGCGGTTTCGTGAAGTTTAGGCATTGCCTCTTTCAAAAGATTTAACGCTTTTTCGTACTGTGTCATTACAACATTTTCAATTTCTTCATCAATAATTGCCGCCGTCTTTTCGGAATAATTAGGTGTTGAAGAGAAATCACGGCCTAAGAATACCTCGTTATTATCGTTTCCGTAGGCAACTAAACCTAACTTATCGCTCATACCGAATTTGGTAACAATTTTGCGTGCCAAGTCGGTTGCACGTTCAATATCATTAGATGCGCCTGTGCAAACATCATCCTGCGTCAACTGCTCTGCAGCACGGCCGCCTAAAAGCGAACAAATTTGTTCTAACATTTGCTTTTTGGAAGTATGGCCTTTTTCTTCGGTAGGCAGATACATTGTATAGCCGGCCGCCATACCACGCCTTACTATGGAAATTTGATGAACAGGGTCTTGGGTAGGCAGGAAGTAAGAAACAACTGCGTGTCCCGCCTCGTGGTAAGCGGTAACCATTTTGTCCTTTTCGCTTACAACGTGGGATTTCTTTTCCGCACCCATAACAACCTTGATTGTCGCTTCTTCTATTTCCTCTTGGGTAATGGCTTTTTTGCCGTGGCGAACCGCCAGGAGTGCCGCCTCGTTCAAAAGGTTTTCAAGGTCTGCACCCGTAAAACCGGAGGAAGATTTTGCAATAGTGCCAAGGTTAACATCGGGTCCTAACGGCTTACCACGGGAATGAACCTTTAATATCTCTTCCCTGCCCTTAACGTCGGGGTAGTTTACGGTAATTTGACGGTCAAAACGTCCCGGTCTTAAAAGCGCTTTATCAAGTATATCGGGGCGGTTGGTTGCCGCCATAACAATTACGCCTTCGTTAGCACCGAAACCGTCCATCTCAACAAGCAACTGGTTAAGGGTTTGTTCACGTTCATCGTGTCCTCCGCCGAGTCCTGCTCCCCTTTGACGACCTACGGCGTCAATTTCGTCAATAAATATTATAGCAGGGGCGGATTTTTTTGCCTCGCCGAACAAATCTCTTACACGGGAAGCACCTACACCTACAAACATTTCAACAAAGTCTGAACCGGAAATTGAAAAGAACGGAACGCCTGCTTCACCCGCAACCGCACGTGCAAGCAAGGTTTTACCTGTACCGGGAGGGCCGACTAACAACACGCCTTTGGGTATTCGAGCACCCAATTCGTTAAACTTTTTGGGGTCTTTTAGAAAATCGACAATTTCTGCCATTTCTTCTTTTTCTTCATCGGCACCCGCAACGTCGGCAAAGGTGGTTTTCTTTTTACCGTCTGCCTTTTTAACCTTTGCTTTGCCGAATCCCATGGTTTTATCCGCTCCCATAGAAGCGTTCATACGCTTCATAAAGAAGATCCAAAAACCAACCATTGCAACAATTATTAAAACGGTGGGTAACAGGTTTGCAATCCACGCACCCTCATTACCCCGTTCATAATTGTATTTAATGATTTTATCGGTTCCTTTGTTTTCTTTGTTAATTTCGGTTACCGCTTCGTTAATGTCGTTATAAAAAATAGAAGGGTCGGCAACGGTGTAACGGTACTTATTACCGTCCGCACGCAAAGTATAGGTCAACTGACCGCTGTAAAGGTTAAGTTCGTATTCTGAAATTTCGTTATCTTTAATCATTTCAACGATTTCGTAATACTTCTTTTCTGCCGTACCTTTATTAAGAAAGGAAACCAAAGCAACCGTAACCATAAGCACAATAGGTATTCCTATAAATAAAAGCACATTTTTTAGATTCTTTTTCAAGGGACTTCTCCTTTCCTATTTGTCGGCGTAAACTTTTGGGGATAACACACCTACAAAAGGTAAATTTCTGTATTTTTCATCATAATCGAGTCCGTACCCGATTACAAATTCATCAGGAATCTCTTTTCCTACATAATCGGCGTTAATATCTGCTTTTCTGTTGGCTTTTTTATCCAGAAAAGTACAAATTTTAATACTGTTTGCGTTACGGTCAAGCAACAACTGTTTTAAATATGCAAGTGTAAGACCTGAATCGAGTATATCTTCAACAATAAGTATATCATATCCTGCGGGATTTATGTCCAAATCTTTTTTAAAACTTACACAACCGGTGGTTTTAGTACCGCTGTAAGAAGAAACCGCCATAAAATCAATTCTAAGGTCACAGGTGATACTGCGCATTAAGTCTGCCATAAAGGGTACACTTCCCTTTAAAACGCTTACAAGCAAAAGTTTCTTATCCTCGTAATCTTTGGAAATTTCTTTGCCGAGTCGCCGGCAAATTTCCTTTATTTCTTCTTCGGATACCAATACTCTTTCAACATCGTTCATATCAATTTTCATAATTCCTGCACTTCCACGTTAAGTATTTTTTTAGTCTGCTTTGTAACGGCGGTTCGTTCGCAAACACCGAGACCGTATACCCAAATAACACCCAAATCGTCCGCTATTACGGGAATTTTGCTGCGAATTTCGCTTGGTACTTTATTTTCCGTGAAAAGTTTTTTAAGCGTTTTGGTAACTCCCCGTTTATAAAGACGGATTTTATCCCCCTCTAAACGGTTTCGTACAATCCACTTGCCTACAATCTTATCACAATCAATAAGGTTATTTGAGAACAAATTATTAACATTTTCACTTTCGGTAACTTTTACCGCAAAATTTACGGCATTTTTTGTGTTTTGGTCTTTAAAATTTAAATATCCGTCCTTAACTGCGGCATATATATTTGAAGGCAAATTAAGTTTCCCCGTGCCGTTTAAACAAATTGAGTATATATCCTTTATATGGCGGTTGTCAAGCGAAATATCCGGAAAACCGGTTTCAAAATATTTCTTAATTACCCTTTTAAAAACCGAAGGCGGAATATTTTGTGCATCGCCTATATAAAGTTTATCTTCACCTAAATTTTTAAAAAGAATTTCCGAAGAAACGCTTTCCAAAAAGGTGTTATCCTCTAAAAGAGAAAACGAAGTACGCAAAGCCGCCTCTTCGCAGGAAGAATTTATACTCTTTAAAACGGGTATAACCGTATGCCGGATTTTATTTCGTGAATAATCGTCGCTTAAATTGGTACTGTCCGTAACGAAGGAAATGTTATTCTGTGCGCAAAAATCTTCTACATCCTGCCTTGTGCAAAGGATTAACGGACGGATAAAAATTCCCCTCTTTACGGGTATACCGCAAAGACCTTTAAGCGAAGTTCCCCTTGCTAAATTGAAAATCATTGTTTCAAGATTATCGCTTGCGGTGTGTGCGGTTGCAACTTTACCAACCGCTACCCTGCTTAAAAATTCGTACCGTTCTTTTCTTGCCGCAAGTTCTGTACTCATACCGTTTTCTTTTGCAATTTTCGGAATGTCTTTCCTTTCGGTAAAAAGGGTTACACCTAATTTTCGGCACAAATCGGTTACAAATTTTTGGTCACGCTCGGCTTCTTCGCCCCTTATTAAATGGTTTAAATGTGCCGCATTAACGGTTATTCCCAAACTGTCTTTAAGGGACAGCAAAGCGTACAAAAGCGAAACCGAATCCGCCCCGCCCGAAAGGGCAACCGTGACAATATCCCCTTTTTGGAGCAAAGAAAACTTATTTACGGCGTTTAATACTTTATTTTCCATAATCAATTAAACTTATCCACCGAAGTAAACCTTGTAAACTGACCGTCCCAATGCATATCAATAGTGCCTATTTCACCGTGACGGTTTTTAGCCACAATACATTCTGCCTTATTGGGGTCGGACCTGTCTTCATCGTCACCTTTTTCGCTGTCATAGTAAGTATCACGGTAAAGGAATAGTACTATATCTGCGTCCTGCTCGATAGAACCCGATTCACGAAGGTCTGAAAGTGCGGGTTTGTGGGATTTACCCTTGGTTTCGGTACCGCGGGACAACTGTGCACAGGCAATTACAGGGACTTTCAGTTCCTTTGCCATAATCTTTAAATTTCGAGTTATTTCCGAAACCTCCTGCACACGGTTTTCGGTTGATTTTGCCGATTTCATAAGACCTAAATAGTCAATAACCACTAAATCAACCCGTTTCATACGGCGAAGTTTTGCTTTCATTTCGGGAACGGTAATTGACGAAGTTTCGTCAAAATAAATGTTGGCTTTAGAAAGGTTTTCACCCGCTTGGGCAAGGCGTGTCCATTCGTCGGCATCAAGTTCGCCGGTGCGAAGTTTTTCACTTTTTATTCCCGCCTCGCTTGAAAGCATACGTTGTGCCAACTGGTCACGGGTCATTTCAAGTGAGAAGAAACAAACCGTTTTACCGCCGTTTACCGCAACATTACGTGCAATATTTAAAGCAAACGAAGTTTTACCCATACCGGGACGTGCGCCTAATATAATAAGGTCGGACTTATTAAGTCCCGTAATCATACGGTCAAGGTCGCCTATACCCGAGGGTATACCTACATATTCTCCCCTTGTTTCGGGGTTGGCAAGTTTTGATAAGCGGTCATAAGTTTCGTTTTCTATTACGCTTTTAATATGCGTAAGTCCGGAAATTTCCCTGCCCTGTCTTATTTCGTAAATACGCTGTTCGGCAGAGTCAATTAGTTTACCCGAATCCAATGCATTTTCGTTAATATCTTTAATAATGTTTTGTGCTACGTTCATAAGCGCTCTTGCGTAATATCTTTCACGCACTATAGAAACGTATGTAAGCACATTTGCGGAAGACGCAACATTTTGTGCCAAAGTAGTAAGGTATTCTTTACCTCCTGCTTCGTCATAAACGCCGTCTTTCTTTAACTTTTCAAGTAAAGATACAAAGTCAATCGCTTGGCTTAATTCGTACATTGAAGACATTGCGGCATAAATTTCTTTATGCTGTGGGATATAGAAATAATCGGTCTTCATTTGTACGGCAATTTCGTTAAGGCATTTAGGGTCAATAATAACCGACCCTAAAATTGCCTGTTCCGCCTCTACCGAATAAGGCAGTCGAACACCCTCTAAATCGTATATCAATTTATCGTTTGCCATTTTATTCCGTAACCTTTACAGTTATTTTTGCGGATATTCCTGTGTATAATTTAATTTCTGCGGTATATTCGCCGAAGTTTTTAATATCGGCTACACTCATTTTTTTACGGTCAATTTCTATTCCCAAACTCTTGGCAATTTCGCTTGCAATTTCTTTAGATGTAACCGAACCGAAAAGTTTACCGTTAGAACCCGCTTTTGCCTTAATTGTAACCGTTTTGCCGTTAAGTTTTGCTGCGGTTTCCTTTGCGGCGTTAATTTCTTCCTGTTTATGGTGTGCCGCCGCCTGTTCACGGTTTTTAAGTTCGTTAAGTGCGGCGTTATCTGCCTGCAGTGCTAACTTTTTTGGGAACAAAAAGTTTCTTGCGTATCCGTCCGATACATTGCAAAGTTCGCCTTTTTTGCCGTGTCCTTTAACATCCTGTAATAATATAACTTTCATAACAATTCTCCTTTAAACTTCCATAATAAGGGGTAATACCATAGGACTTCGTTTGGTTCTTGTAAACAAGAATTTTGAAACGCCGTCCTTAATTTTGGTTTTAATGGTAGACCAATCTTTAATTCTGTTTATATAACAACGTTCTAATATATCACATACAAGTTCATTTATTTCGTTCATAAGGTCTTCGGATTCTTTTACATAAACAAAGCCACGGGACACAATATCAGGTCCTGCCACTACTTCACGTGTTACCGAATCAATAGAAACGGCAACAACTATAATACCGTCATCCGAAAGCAGTTTACGGTCACGAAGAACAATACTTCCAACGTCACCTACCCCTAAACCGTCTACAAATACTCTGCCTGCCGTTACCGTTTCGGTGCATTTAATTTCTTTTTCACTAACCGAAATTACCGAACCGTTGGTTGCAACTAAAGTGTTTTTAGGTGGTATACCTACAAGTTTTGCTAAATCGGTATGCTTCATTAGGTGCTTTTGTTCACCGTGAAGCGGGATAAAGTACTTGGGTTTAACAATGCTCATAATAAGTTTTAATTCTTCCCTACAAGCGTGACCCGAAACGTGCACGTCATACATACGCTCGTAAACAACATTTGCACCGTGTTTCATAAGTTCATTAACAACCTTGGTAACAAGTTTTTCGTTGCCGGGAATAGGTGTTGCGGAAATAATAATCATATCTCCGGGGACTATTTCAACCTGTCTGTGGTCAGAAAACGCCATTCGGTGCAATGCCGAAAGGGGTTCACCCTGACTGCCGGTTGTAATAATTACGGTTTGTGCGGGGGTGTAGTTTTTTAGTGCGTCTATTTCTATTAAAACATTATCGGGAACATTTAAGTACCCCAGTTCCGAAGCGACCGAAACAACATTAAGCATACTTCTGCCCGAAACCGCAACCTTACGGTTGCAACGGTTGGCTTCGTCAATTATTTGCTGAATACGGTGTATATTAGACGAGAAGGTGGCAACTATTATACGGTTGTCTCCCGCTTTTTGAAAAAGGTTTGAAAGCGATTCGCCTACCAATTTTTCCGAAGCGGTGTACCCCGGTCTTTCGGCGTTTGTAGAATCGGCAAGCAAAGCCAAAACACCCTCTTTACCAAGTTCGGCAAATCTTCCTATATCTATTACACGGTCGTCAATGGGGGTGGTGTCTATCTTAAAATCCCCTGTGTGGACAATAGTTCCGCCCGCACACTTAATTGCAAAACCGACTGCGTCGGGTATAGAGTGGTTTACGTGGATAAATTCAACGCTGAATTTTCCCAAATTAACCGTATCCCCTGCTTTTACCACATTGAGTTTTGCATTACCGAGTAAACGGTGTTCTTTAAGTTTACCCTCTATAAGACCTATTGTAAGTTTGGTGGCGTATATCGGTAAATTAAAGTTTCTAAGCAGATAAGGAATTGCACCTATATGGTCCTCGTGACCGTGGGTTACAACCAAGCCCTTAATCTTATCCCTGTTTTCCAAAACATAGGTAAAATCGGGTATAACAATGTCAATACCCGGCATATCTTCGTCCGGGAAAGCCATTCCGCAATCCACCAAAAACATATCGCCGTCATACTCGTAAAGGGTAATGTTCTTGCCTATTTCGCCAAGACCGCCGAGCGGAATAATCTTTATAGGTTTTTTAGAAGTTGTGCTTTTTTTGCTACGGGTTTTATTTATCGGTCTTTTAGTGTTACCGCCGTTCGTTTTAGTTCCCGTTTTTTGTCTTTTTTCGTTTGTTTTCTTAACATACTTTTTTTGTTGTGGCTTTTGTTTTGAATTTTTCAGAATACTTTGCTCTTTTGTTTCAGCCATTAAATCTTATCCTCCGTTAAAAATTATGTAAAACACCCTTCTGCCGAGTGTAAAGTATATAAAATCGGGTAAACTACCCCTTATACCTGTCTCTTATACACATCTGACGCTGCCGACGATACTCCT
>CAMFZK010000013.1 GCA_946006915.1 uncultured Clostridia bacterium | reverse complement strand
AAAGTGCATTAAAGTGGTGTAAAAAGAGGTGAAAATCTTGCTTTTCGGCGGTTATCAGCACAATATAGATAAAAAAGGCAGGGTTTTCATTCCTGCAAAATTCCGTGATGAATTAGGCGAAGAATTTATAGTTTGCCGCGGTATTTCGGGCAAGCGTTGTCTTTGCGTTTACTCTTTAAAAGAATGGGACAAACTTGTAGAAAGAATCAGCAGTTTGCCCAGCACAAAATCGAGCGATGTTAAGCGCTTTTTGTATGACGGCGCTTTTTCGGTAGGGTTTGACTCGCAAGGAAGAATACTTATTCCCGCCGTTTTGCGTGAATATGCAAATTTGCTTGAAAATGCACACATTATCGGTATGGACAGTAACCTTGAAATATGGAATACCGAACTTTGGGAAGAGGAAAACAACAAATACACACCCGAATCTATCGCTTCTATTATGGAAGAACTTAATTTTTAATTATGGAATTTAATCATATATCGGTTTTATTAAACGAAACAATAGAATCCCTTAACATTAAAGGCGAAGGTATTTATCTTGACGGTACTGCCGGCGGAGCGGGGCATTCTTTAGAAATAGCAAAACGGCTTACCACCGGAAGATTGATAGCGCTTGACCAAGACCCCGATGCGGTTAAAATTGCAACCGAACGGCTTAAAGGTTATAACGCCACGGTAATACAGAGTAATTTTTGCGATATGGATAGTGTTCTTTTGTCGCTTAACATTGATAAAGTTGACGGAATACTGCTTGATTTGGGTGTTTCGTCCTACCAATTAGATACTGCCGAACGGGGTTTTTCTTATCATAAAGAATCGGCTTTGGATATGCGGATGTCTAAAAGCGGAATTTCGGCAGAGGATGTTGTAAACACCTTTTCCGAAACCGAACTGGCTGATATTTTTTGGCGGTTCGGGGAAGAAAAATTTTCCCGCAAAATCGCCTCTAAAATAGTAACCGAAAGGCAAAAAAACCGAATTACAACAACGACGCAGTTGGCACAAATTATTGCAAACGCTTATCCCGCATCTGCAAGAAGGGACGGCCACCCCGCACGAAAATGTTTCCAAGCAATTAGAATTGCGGTAAATGCCGAACTTGACCGCCTAAACGAAACGCTTGACAAAGCGTTCGATTTACTGAAAAGCGGCGGCGTGCTTTCTATAATTACTTTCCATTCGTTGGAAGACCGAATGGTTAAATTAAGATTTAAAGAATACTGCACAGGTTGTACCTGTCCTCCCGATTTTCCCGTTTGTGTTTGCGGGAAAACACCTAAAGGGCATTTATTAACACGAAAACCCATTGAACCGAGCGAAAGGGAACTTGAAATAAACCCCCGAAGTCGAAGTGCAAAATTAAGGGTAATTATAAAAAATTAAGAAATTAAAAGGAGCGCCCCAAAATGGATAATCTAAAGTATTACAACGATAGTTTAGCATACGATTTTGAAATGTTTATGCCTAAAACCGCCCCAAAAACCAATACAAGGGATAATATTGTTGTAATGCCTAAGACGGCTAAAAAAACCAAAAGCCGCCGCCGTGCCGCCGCAAGGTCGCTTTCGCCTTCGGTAGCGGTTGTAATGGGTGCTATCTTTGTCTTAGCAGGGCTTTGCGGTAATATTGCATTACGGCTTCAAATTAACGAAGTAAATTCCCAAATTAACGATATGAAAGCGGCAATAGCCGAACTTGACAGCGAAAAAACAAGTTTGGAAATGGAATATGAAAGAAGAATTTCTTTTGCAAATTTGGAAACAAAGGCCGCTGAAATGGGAATGAAAAAACCTAGTAAGGAAGATGTTGTTTATATAAGGGTAAATAATAAAAACGCCGCTAAAACTGCGGACGGAACGGTTATTACCGCAGAGTAATAATTAAAGGGAATACTATAATATAATTATTAGGGTACGAGAGTCAAAAAATATTGGCTCTCGTATTCGGGCATAAAAGACCTGAATTTTAAGAGGTGGCACAATGGCAGCAAAACCCGGTAAAATGATGATAACCCGTACGGTTGTGGTAATGATAATAGTGATTTTATGTCTTTCCATAGTTTCGGGGGCTAGTCTTGTAAATATTATGATAATCAACGGTGAAAAATATCAAAGCAAAGCGTCCGAGCAACAACTCTACGACAGTCTTGTAACTGCTCCGCGCGGTGATATTTATGACCGAAATATGCAAATTTTGGCTACAAGCACAACTGCTTGGACGGTTTATATTACCCCTAACGGCATTAAAAAAATAAGTGATGATGCTAAAAGGGAAAAGGTAAGAACCACTATTGCCAAAGGTCTTTCCGAAATATTAGAGGTTGACTATCAAACCGTTTACGATAATACCAATAAAAATTCTTACTATGTTATTGTTAAAAAGAAAATAGATAAAGCCTCTGCTGATAAAGTGCGTCAGTTTATTAAGGACAATAAGGACCTCGAAATTACAAAATACATCGGTTTAGACCAAACCACTAAAAGATATTACCCTAATGACAGTTTGGCTTCGGTAGTAATCGGTTTTGTGGGTGCAGACGAACAGGGACTTGCAGGGATAGAAAGTTATTACGATGCCGAACTTACAGGCATTGCGGGACGTGTTGTTGCGGCAAAAAATGCGGCGGGAACGGATATGCCCTTTACCTATGAAAAGGTAGAGGAGGCACAAAAGGGTAATTCCTTGGTTTTAACGCTTGATTCTTATATACAGCATACCGCCGAAAAATACTTACAAACCGCAATAGAACAAAACCAAATTGCCGAACGCGGTGCGGCGGTTGTTATGAATGTTAAGACCGGCGCAATTTTGGCTATGGCGGTAAAAGGTGACTTTAACCCCAATCAACCTTTTGTACTCTCGGCAGAAGACCAGGCAAAGGTAGATGCTTTGGAAGGGGAAGAAAAAGACAAACTTAAAGGCGAACTATTAAACCGCCAATGGCGTAATAAGGCCGTTTCGGATACTTATGAACCGGGTTCGGTATTTAAGGTTGTTACCGCATCTATTGCTATTGAAGAAAACCTAATAAATAAAAACAACTCCTTTTACTGTAACGGAAGAACCACCGTTGCGGGACAGGGTTACGGTTGTTGGAAACACGGCGGACACGGTACGCAAAATTTAGGTATGGCTATTGCCAATTCCTGCAACCCTGCGTTTATTACCATCGGTCAGTTAATAGGTGTTTCAACATTTTCAAAATATTTTAAAGCGTTCGGTTTTGCTGAAAAAACGGGCATAGATTTACCGGGCGAATCACGCTCCACATATCACAAAGAGGAAAAAATGGGTGTTGTTGAATTGGCGTCCTCCTCTTTCGGTCAAACATTTAACGTAACCCCCGTTCAGTTGCTTTCGGCAATTTCGGCGGCGGTAAACGGCGGTTATCTTGTTCAACCGCATTTGCTTGAAAAAACCGTTGACGAAAACGGAAAAGTTGTAAAAACCACTACCACAAGTTACAAAAGGCAGGTAATTTCCGAAACTACCTCGGCTACAATGCGTGAACTTATGGAATATGTATCCCAAAACGGTGCTAAAAATTCTTTAGTGCCGGGTTACAGAATAGGTGCAAAAACAGGTACATCACAAAAGGTTGCCAAAATTCAGCAAACAGGCGATAAATACTTATATATCGGCTCTTGTGCTACCGTAGCACCGATAGACAACCCCGAAATTGCGGTATTCGTTATGCTTGACGAACCAAAGGGAAGTAACTACTACGGCGGTGTTATTTCAGCCCCCGTTAACTCCAAAATAATGGCAGATGTATTGCCTTATTTGGGTTATGAACCGAGTTACACCGAAGAAGAACTTAAAAAGCTTGCAATAGAAGTACCCGATACGACAGGTCTTGGTATAGATGATGCCAAAGGAAAACTTACCACGGCAAAACTTCAGTACAAAATTGTCGGCTCGGGTGAAAAGGTTATTCGCCAATTACCCGAAGCGGGAAACAAGATTATAAGCGGCGGTGTTGTAATTCTTTACACCGAACAAAGCGAAAATACCACCGTAACCGTACCCGAATTTAGGGGACTTACCGCAACCGAGGCAAACACGGCGGCGGCAAATGCGGGGGTTAATATTGAATTTTCGGGCAATACCGCAACCGGCGGGCTTAAAGCGTATAACCAAAGTGTTGCGCCGGGAACAAGCGTAGAAGCAGGAAGTATAATTACGGTATATTTTAGAGATGAAACAACGGTAGATTAAACTTTTTGGAGGAAATAGATATGAAATTATCACAGTTAATTGCTTGTAAAGAACCGCTTGCAAGTTTGGAAATTAAAGGTGTAACCGATGATTCACGCAAGGTGAAAGAGGGTTTTTGCTTTGTTAATACCCAAAACGATAACGCTTATGTAAAAGATGCGGTAAGTAAGGGCGCAGTTGCAGTTGTAAACGGCGAGGGCTGTGATTTTGAAAACACTTTGATAGTTGAAGATACCAGAAAAGCGTATGCAAAAATCACTTCAAATTGGTTCTCTAACCCTACCGACGATTTAATTCTAATCGGCGTTACGGGTACTAACGGAAAAACCTCCATAACCTATATGTTAAGGGCAATTTTGGAATACACGGGTGAAAAAGTAGGGGTTATAGGAACTGTAGGAAACTATATTGACGGTGAAACGATACCCGCTATTAACACAACACCTAATCCGTGGTATCTTAACGAACTTTTCAGCAAAATGCGTGAAAAGCACTGCAAATACGTTATTATGGAAGTATCTTCCCACGCACTTGCAAGGGAATACCTTTACGGACTTAATTTCCGTGTGGCTATGTTTACAAATTTAACCCAAGACCATCTTGATTACCACGGAAATATGGAAAATTACTTTCTTGCAAAAAGAAAACTTTTTGAAATATGCGAAACAGCCGTTATAAACAAGGATGATGAATACGGCCGCCGTCTTTTAGGGGAAGTATCCTGCAAAAGTGTCAGTTATTCTATTGAAAATGAATCGGACTATATGGCAAAAGCGATAGATTATAAACCGGACGGCATTAAATACCAAATTTTAACCGATTCCATTAACACTATTAAAGTGAACACAGGCGGTAGATTTACGGTTTACAACTCACTTTGTGCAATAGGTTGCGCTACTACGCTTGGTATTTCCATTGCCGATATTTCTGCGGCTTTGGCAAAACTTAAAGGTGTTAAAGGCAGGGCAGAGGCAGTTCCTACCGAAAAGGACTATACGGTTATTATTGACTATGCACACACTCCCGACGGTCTGAAAAACATTCTTAAAACCTTTAAAGAATGTAAGAAAAACCGACTTATTGTTTTGTTCGGTTGCGGCGGTGACCGTGATAAAACCAAACGTCCCTTAATGGGTGAAATTGCGTCACTCTATGCCGATTATGTAATAGTTACAAGCGATAATCCCCGCACCGAAAACCCTGCGGAAATTATTAAAGATATTCTAACCGGAATACCTAACGGTTTTTCTTCCTACAAGGTTATTGAAAACCGCAAGGAAGCAATAAAATTTGCTCTTTCTTTTGGAAAAAAAGATGATATAATAGTATTAGCGGGTAAAGGTCACGAAGATTATCAAATTATAGGAAAAGAAAAAATCCACTTTGATGAACGTGAAATAATTGCCGAGGCACTTGAACAAATTTAGAGGGTGATAAAATGAAGGATTTTACAGCGGTGATTGCCGCTATTGTCGGTTTTGGTGTTACTGCCCTTTCGGGTTATTTTGTAATTCCTTTTTTAAGAAAATTAAAATTCGGGCAAACCATTTTAGATATAGGTCCTAACTGGCATAAAGAAAAGCAGGGAACACCCACAATGGGCGGTATTATGATGATTTTCGGATTTATAGTATCGGTCTTAATCGCTTTGGTTTATTCCCTTATTTCGAGTAAAAATTTAGCGTTTGAAATTAAAAACGGTTACCGTGCAACTGTTATGATTGCGGGGATTGCACTTGCGCTTTGCATGGCGGCTATCGGTTTTATGGACGATTATATAAAGGTGGTTAAAAAACGCAATTTGGGACTCACGGCTCGCCAAAAAACATTTTTGCAGTTGCTTGTATCTGCGGGTTATCTTTGCAGTTTGGCTTTGGCAGGAATGAAAACTACCACATTGCCCTTTATTGGCGATGTTAAAATTACAAGCGGTTTCGGGTTAATTTTTTGGCCTATTGCTTTAGCGTTTATATACGGCTTTACAAATGCGGTTAATTTGACCGACGGTATAGACGGCTTGGCATCAAGCGTCACACTTGTTGTTGCCTGCGGTTTTATGTTAGCATCCGGTCTTTTGGGAATTGCCACAAATAACGTAATTTCCGCCGCTTTAGCGGGTGTATGCGTTGGATTTATTGTTTGGAACGGCCATCCCGCAAAGGTATTTATGGGGGACACCGGCTCAATGTTTTTAGGCGGTGCGGTGGTTGCATTGTCGTTCGGAATAGGACGTCCTGTTTTACTTATTTTTTCAGGTATTGTTTATTTACTTGAAGCCCTTTCGGATATTATTCAAGTGGCTTACTACAAAAAAACCAAAAAAAGAGTATTCAAAATGGCACCGCTTCACCATCATTTTGAAATGTGCGGTTGGTCGGAAGATAAAATTGTTTTAGTATTCTCTGTTGTTGCATTTTTCGGTTCTCTTATAGCACTTTTACCTATAATATTTAATTTTTAATAAATCGGAGGAAAAAGCATGGCAAAACCTGCAAAACGTAAAACTGCCACCTTTTGGGCAAGCGGAAAATTAGATATAACCTTCCTTTCATTGGTGCTAATACTTGTTACAATAGGTTTAGTTATGCTTTTTTCGGCAAGTTATGCTTATTCCTATGAATATTACGGAAACAGTTACAAGTTTATTATTCAACAGGCGGTTGTTGCCGCCGTAGGAATAGGTGTAATGCTTTTTGTTTCAAAAATAAACTACCACTTTTTGCGAAAATTTGCAGTAATTATATATATTGCGGTAGTACTTATGCTAATAGTATTGCTGATTTTACCGCCAATGGTAAAGGGAATGAATGTTAAGCGGTGGATGGTAATAGGACCTATTAACTTTCAACCCTCCGAACTTGCCAAATTTGCAATAGTTTTGCTTTTTTCTTCGCTTATTGCGGCAAACTATAAACAAATGAAAAAGTTTTCTTTTATTGCCTTTTTGGTAGGTATTTTGGGTTTCACCTGCGTTTTAGTAGTTTTAGAACCCCACCTTTCGGCAACAATACTTGTTTTTTGTTTGGGTATTGTTTTGCTTGTTGTCGGCGGACTTCCTAAAAGATATATTTTCGGCGGTATCGGTGTTGGCGTAGGCGGTGTTGCGGCACTTATTTTATCGGGCGCTATCAGTTACGGTTCGGACCGTATAAAATACTGGCTTAACCCCTGGCTTGCTCCAAAGGAGGAGGGTTTCCAAACGATTCAGTCGCTCTTGGCTATCGGCTCGGGCGGAATTTTGGGCAGAGGTATAGGTCAGTCAAGGCAAAAATACCTTTGGGTTCCCGAACCGCACAATGACTTTATTTTTTCAATAGTTTGCGAAGAATTGGGACTTATAGGTGCGGTAATTATTATCTTACTATTTTGTTTGCTTGTTTGGCGCGGGTTTACGATAGCAATGCGTTCGCCCGATAAATTCGGTTCGCTTATGGCAATAGGTCTTACTTTCCAAGTGGGACTTCAGGCAATGCTTAATATTTGGGTTGTAACTAATACTATTCCCAACACGGGTATAAGTTTACCCTTTTTCAGTTACGGCGGTACATCATTACTTATACTGCTTGCCGAAATGGGCGTGGTGCTTTCGGTTTCGAGAAGTGCCAATGTTGAAAAGGTTTAGGTGATATTATGAAAATTTTGTTTGCAGGTGGCGGCACGGCGGGACATATTAACCCCGCATTGGCTATTGCCGATTATATTAAAGAACGTCACCCTGATGCCGAGATTAGTTATATCGGAACGGCAGAAAAATTAGAAGCAAAACTTGTTCCGCAAAAGGGATACGATTTTCATACAATAAAGGTTGCGGGTTTTTACCGTTCGCTCTCGGTTAAAGCCATAGCACATAACATCTCTGCCGCAAAAAAAGCCGTTACTTCTTCGGCAGAGTCGAAAAAACTTATTAAACAAATAAACCCTGATGTAGTAATAGGTACAGGGGGATATGTAAGCGGTCCGGTACTTCGTGCGGCACAACAGTTGGGTTATAAAACCGCAATCCACGAACAAAATGCTTTCCCCGGTGTTACGACCAAAATGTTAGCACCAAAGGCGGATGCGGTAATGCTTGCAATGCCGGAAGCGGAAAAATATTTAAAATTAAATAAAAAACCTGTTATCACAGGTAATCCCATAAGAAGTGAATTGCTTAAAATATCAAGGGAAAAGGCAAGGGCAAAATTAGGACTTGACAATCGCCCCTTAATCCTTTCTTTCGGCGGTTCTTTGGGTGCTAAACGCTTAAACGAAGCGGTTGCAGATTTAATTAAATGGCACAACCCGAGTGATAAATTTTATCACATTCACGCTACCGGTAAAGTCGGTTACGGCGATATGATTGAAAGTTTAAAGGATATAAAACTTCGGGAAAATATTACAATTCGTGAATATATTGATGATATGGATGTTTGCATGGCGGCGGCGGATTTGGTAATTTGCCGTGCAGGGGCTATAACACTCGGTGAAATCGGCGCTTGCGGTAAACCCGCAATACTTATTCCGTCACCCTATGTTGCAGAAAACCATCAGTTCCACAACGCTATGACCCTTAAAAAAGAGGGTGCGGCGGAAATTATAGAAGAAAAAGACCTAAACGGCGAAAAGTTAATAGAAACCGTAAAGTACTTAATAGAAAATAAACCCAAACTTGAAAGTATGGGTACTGCGGCAAAGAAAAATGCAATTATTGACGCAAACGAGCGAATTTACAAGGTAATAATGCGTTTATTTACAACTGCGTAGCAATTTTTTGCATTTCGCATAATATGAATTGTGAAAACAATTTCTAAATTTGCGAGGTGCTCTGCTTGTCTGAAATTATAGTAAACGGCGGTAAAAAACTTTCGGGCAGTATTACCGTTCAAGGTGCTAAAAACAGCGTTTTGCCAATACTTGCCGGTACGGTTCTTTGTGACGGCGAATGTGTAATAAATAACTGTCCCAACCTTTCGGATGTTGAAACATCCCTAAAAATTTTAAGTCAGTTAGGTTGCCTTTATCAAAAGCAAGATAATGTGGTTTCGGTTAATTCCGAAAACGTAAATTCAAATGAAATACCCGAAAATTTAATGCGTGAAATGCGTTCTTCGGTGGTGTTTTTAGGTGCAATTATCGGCAGAACCGGAAAAGCGGTTATAAGCAGTCCCGGCGGCTGTGAACTGGGTCCTAGACCTATTGATTTGCACTTATCCGCCCTTCAAAAATTGGGTGTGGAAATAATAGAAGAACACGGTTTTCTCTATTGCAACGCTAAAAACGGCTTAATCGGTACGGAAATTCATTTAAGTTTTCCAAGCGTGGGTGCTACCGAGAATATTATTTTGGCGGCGGCTACCGCAAAGGGTGTTACCGTAATACATAATGCGGCAAGAGAGCCGGAAATCAGCGATTTAGCGGATTTTTTGAACAGTGCGGGTGCCAGAATTTACGGCGGCGGTTCGGACACGGTTTATATTCACGGTGTAAAAAAATTGCACGGAACGGTACACTCAATAATACCCGACCGTATAGCGGCGGTCACTTATATGGCGTGTGCGGCGGTTACGGGCAGTAAAATCGAACTTCGTAATATAATGCCGTCACATATGGTATCAATGCTTTCGGTATATAGGGAAAGCGGTTGCAATATAGACGTGACGGGTAAATCTTTGGTGATTAGGGTTCCGCAAAAATTAAAACGGATACCCACTATTAGAAGTCAGGTATATCCCGGTTTTCCAACCGATGCAGGACCTATTGTAATTGCAATGCAGTCGGTGGCAGAGGGTACTACGGTTTTTGTGGAAAACATTTTTGAAAACCGTTTTCGCTTTGTCGGCGAACTAAACCGAATGGGAAGTAAAATTAAGGTTGAAAACAAGGTTGCGGTTATAGAGGGTGTGAACCGCCTTTCGGGTGCAAACTGTAACTGCACCGATTTGCGTGGGGGAGCAGCATTGGTTGTTGCGGGACTTTGCGCTAACGGTCAAACCGTAATAGGGGAAATTTCACATATTTTACGCGGATATGACGATATTGTTGGGACATTGAGATCGCTTAATGCCGATATTAAAATTAAGGAATGATTTTTTGAAAAACATAGATTATACCGACGAATTTTTACGAAAACGTAAAGAACGCCAAAGAAAAATACGAAAACGCCGACTGATTGCTTGGTTTATATTCTTTATAATAGTGTCACTCACGGTCGGCGTTATTTTATCCCTCACGGTTTTATTTCCAATAAAAAATTTGCAAATTTCGGGAAGTAAAATCTATTCGCCCGAACAAATAACCGACGTTTCGGGTATTGATTTAGGGGATAATCTGTTTACCGTATCAAGCAAAGATACCCTCAATAAATTAAAAGCAAAACTTCCCTTTATTGAAACGGTTAAATTTAAAAGAATTTTGCCTGACACACTAAAAGTTACGGTGAGCGACGCTAAAAAATATGCTTGCTACAAGTCGGGGGATAAATACTATACCGTAAGTGCAGAAGGTTGGGTTTTGGAAGAAATATCCGAACCGAGCGAAAATGTGTTTTTAATTATTTCAAAGGACGTTAAATTAACCGTCGGTAAAGCACTGCAGTATAAAAATGAAAATGAAAAGCAAAAAACAGAACAAATAATAGAATACTTAAATGCCCAAAAAATAAGTATAGATTATATAGATGTGTCCGACGATATAGATTTAAAAGCCGGTGTAGAGGGCAGATTTATTGCCGAATTCGGAACTGACAGTTATCTTGAAGCAAAAATAAAACACCTTAAATCCATGACCGAAACTATAGAAGAAGGCAAGTCTGGACGGATTGTTTTAAGTATGTGGAATCCACAAAACAGACAGTGCACTTTTGTACAAAATAACAAAAATTGAAAAAATAACAAAATTGTAATAAAAAGTGTTGAAATTTATAAAATTATGTGTTAATATAAATTAGTAACACTTGAGAAAATGAAATATATATACATAATAATACGGAGGAATTAAAATGCCATTTGAGTTTGCAGAAGAACAAAACAATGTTGTTCAAATTAAAGTTGTAGGTGTCGGCGGAGGCGGAGGAAACGCTGTTAACCGTATGGTAGACGCCGGTGTTAAAGGTGTAGAATTTGTTGCTATCAATACCGATAAAGCAGCATTACTTAAATCAAAAGCAGATGTTAAATTACAGATAGGTGATAAAACTACCGCAGGTATGGGCGCAGGCGGAAACCCCAATAACGGACATGCCGCAGCAGAAGAATCACGTGATGAAATTGCCGCTTCGATTCGTGATGCGGATATGATTTTCATTACTGCAGGTATGGGCGGCGGAACAGGTACAGGTGCCGCACCCGTTGTTGCTTCTATTGCTAAAGAACTCGGTATTCTTACTGTTGGTATTGTTACCAAGCCATTCACTTTTGAAGGCAAAAAACGTATGACTCAAGCCGAAGCAGGTATTGCCGCATTGCGTGAACAGGTAGACAGTCTTGTGGTCATTCCTAACGAACGTCTAAAATTCGTAAGTCAGGAAAAAATCACCTTCAAAAATGCGTTTGACATTGCGGACGACGTTCTCCGTCAAGGTGTTCAAAGCATTTCCGAACTTATCAATGTTACCGCACTTGTTAACCTTGACTTTGCAGATGTTAAATCAATTATGGCAGATGCAGGTTATGCACATATGGGTGTTGGTATTGCTACCGGCCGTGACAAGGCAGAGCAAGCAGCACGTGCCGCTATTTCAAGTCCCCTTATCGAAACCTCTATGGATAACGCCCGCGGCGTAATCATCAGCATTACCGGTTCTGTTGATATCGGACTTGAAGAAGTTGAACTTGCTTCTTCTATCATTTCCGAAATGGCTCATCCCGATGCAACCATTATTTGGGGTGCTCAACTTGATGAATCTATTGAAGATACCATCCGTGTAACCGTTGTTGCTACCGGTCTTGGTGATGATAAGAAGGAAGAAAAGTCGGATGTTTTAGATGCTCTTATGAAAAACAGCAACGATGACGAAGCATACGACGATGTTATGAGTTTCTTCAACAACTAATCATTTGTAAATTTTTGCAGTCTTGCTCTTAAACGGGGCAGGACTGTTTTCTACGATATGCCGTTGTTTTGCGGTAGTTAACGGAGTGAATTAAATGAATGAAATTAGCAATACAGCGGCAAGGAAACTTATCGCCCGTAAAAGCGAAATTATGGAACAAACCCGCCCCTTTGCCGAACTTATGATGCGTTATAAATGCGCTATGCTTGAAGTAAAAACAAAGTTTGATGTGCTTAATACTCAACTTTCACTTGAAAACGACCGCAACCCGTTAGAGTCGATAAACTGCCGTATAAAAACCGTTGCCAGCATCATTGAAAAACTCAACCGCAAGGGTTTTGAACTAAGTCCCGAAAGTATTGAAAAAAATCTTAACGATGTTGCGGGTATAAGGGTTATTTGTTCTTTTATTGAAGATATTTACTTATTAGCCGACCGCCTTTGCTCTCAAGACGATATTCGCCTTATCGAGCTTAAGGATTATATAAAAAATCCAAAGCCAAACGGTTACAGAAGTTTGCACTTAATAGTGGAAATTCCTATCTTTTTAATGGACGAAAAGAAATTTATGCGGGTTGAAGTGCAGTTTCGCACTATTGCAATGGATTTTTGGGCAAGTCTTGAACACAAACTTAAATATAAAAAGAATATAGAAACCGACCTTGAAGAAATTTCCGCAGAACTTAAAACCTGTGCGGAAGAAATAAGCCGTCTTGA
>CAMFZK010000012.1 GCA_946006915.1 uncultured Clostridia bacterium | reverse complement strand
CTTAAAACGCCCGTACCCTTGCCGTGGATAATGCAAATTGACAGCATACCCGAAAGTATTGCGTTGTCTATATATTTGTCAAGTTCTAAAATTGCCTCGTCCGAAGCCATACCACGCAAGTCCACTTCGCCCGAAACTTCACGGTTTGCACGTGATTTTATTCCGCTGACATTTCGGGTTTTCTTAATTTCGGTTGAGGGTTTATTTTTTGATTTATGCTTTAGATTGTCAAAATCCACCCACATTTTTATTGAACCCGACATTACAAACGCTTTCTTTTCGTTTGATTTAACCTCAATTACGGTGGCATCACGGTTAATATCCGCAACAATTACAATGTCGCCTTTTTCCACATTTTTAATCGTTTCGCCCGTAATTTTTTTAGCCATAACGGGGTCGGTTTCGTCTTCAAGTTGCTTAAAGGTAGATTTATAATCTCCCCTTGCCTTTTCTGCCAATTTTGCGGCATTTTCGGAATCTATTTTTTTCTTCATTTCTTCTAATTCGTTTAAAAGAAGTGAAGATTTATACCGTGCGTTTTCAATAATTGTGTTGGCTTTTTCACGGGTTTGTTCCATAAGTTTTTCCCGCGTTTTTTGGAACTCCTGCTCTTTTAAATCCATTTTTCGCTTGGTTTCGTCCAATTCACGGCGCAGTTTATTCACTCTTTGGTGTTCGGTTTCGGCTAAACGCCGTGCATTTTCAAGCGATTCTACCACACGTTCAAAACGGGTATCTTCTTCTTTTACCTGCATTTTTGCGGTTTCGATTATATTTTCGGGCAATCCCAACTTACCCGAAATTGCAAAAGCGTTAGACCGCCCCGGCATACCTATAATTAAACGGTATGTGGGTTTTAGGGTTGCAACATCAAACTCGCAAGAGGCATTTTGTGCCGACGGTGTATCAATAGCGTATGATTTAAGTTCGGGATAATGGGTAGTAGCAACCACATTACTACCGTAAAGGGATAGTTGCATTAAAATTGCTTTTGCAAGTGCCGCACCCTCAATAGGGTCTGTTCCCGCACAAAGTTCATCAAAAAGCACTAACGAATCACTGTCCGCCGAGTCAACAATATCAATTATATTTACCATATGGGAAGAAAAGGTTGAAAGCGACTGTTCAATGCTCTGTTCGTCGCCGATATCGGCAAAAATTTTGCTGTAAACCGCAATTTCACTGCCGTCGTCACACGGAACCATAAGACCGCACATTGTCATTAAAGTTAAGAGTCCTATTGTCTTAAGGGTTACGGTTTTACCGCCGGTGTTAGGTCCTGTTATTACAAGTGTTTTGTATTCTTTACCAAGTTCCACCGTAATAGGCACAACCTGTTTGTAAGGAATAAGCGGATGTCTTGCCCGTTTTAGATAGGTAAAGCCGCCCTTATTGATTTTCGGCACAACCGCTTTCATTTTATAGGCAAGATTTGCTTTTGCAAATATTAAATTAAGTTGGCATAAAGCGTTGTAAGAAGAGATAATAGTTTGCGAAAAACCGCCCGCCTCGGCAGAAAGTTCGGCTAAAATTCTTTCAATTTCCTCCTGTTCTCGAATACGCAAAACCCTTATTTCGTTATTGGTTTCAACCACGCTCATCGGCTCTATAAAAATTGTAGAGCCAGTTGCCGAAGTGTCGTGCACAATGCCTGCAATTTGCCCTTTGTATTCGCTTTTTAAGGGTACTACAAACCGTCCGTCACGTTGGGTTATAATTGTCTCCTGGAGATATTTTGCGGTAGGACCTTTAATAATTTTATCAAGATTTTCACGCAGTTTTGCCGATTTAGCTGCAATTTTACGTCTAATATCGTAAAGTACCGAGGAGGCATTATCGTTAATTTCATCTTCGCTTTTAATTGCAAAGGTTATTTTTTCTTCAAAATATTTATTGGGTATTAGGCAAAAAAACAAATCTTCAAGCGAAGTATTTACCATACCGCTGCAATTTTCCCGCCATTCTTTAACGGTTCTGATAACCCGCAAAGTTTCGGCAATGTCCAACAGTTCACGGGTGGAAAGCACCGCCGAAGCATCTGCACGGGCAAGAGACGAAGTTACGTTTTTTGCACCCGAAAAGGAGGGAGCGGCATATTTTGCCATAAATTCGTAAGCGTCCCCCGTGTTTAAAAGCAGGGTTTTGACTGTTTCAAAATCGGTGCTTGGTGTAATTTTAAGCGCCGTTTCTTTTGCATCTTCTATTGCGGTTTCGACCGCTAATAGGTTTAAAATTTTATCAAGTTCTAATGTTTTTATACATCTTTTTAAAT
This sequence comes from uncultured Clostridia bacterium, assembly GCA_946006915.1. Taxonomy (GTDB): domain Bacteria; phylum Bacillota; class Clostridia; order Oscillospirales; family Acutalibacteraceae; genus UBA737. The sequence goes on along the minus strand of CAMFZK010000012.1, from coordinate 11,931 downwards.
CCAAAACCGTTACTCCTTAATAGTTTCGTAAAATTCTAAAGTTGAAAATTTATGGTCGGTTTGCACCGTTATATATTTGCCCGTAATATCCGAAAGGATTTTTGCTTTATCATTAGGTATTTCAAAAGAATATAATTTTTGAAATTCCGAGTAAACTATATGCCGCATAGCCGAAAGAATTGTGCGGTCCAAGGGCAGATATTCCCCCTGCTTTTCGCACGTTTGGCATTTAAGTTCGCCGTCGATTATTCCGAAATACATAATATCGTCTTCAAATTTACCGCAACCGTCACAGGCAATTAAATTAGGGCTGTAACCCGAAATTACCGCACAGCGAAGTTCGGTTACAGCTTTTATAAGGGGCGGATAACGCTTTTCCTTTGTTAAAAAATGAAGTGAATTTAAAATAAGCCGTAAAAGTTCGGTATTCGGTGTTCCCGCAACCGCAAAAACATTTGCCAATTCGCAAAAATACTGCGAAAGGGTTAAAACTACAATATCGCTCCCCGCACCGAAAAACATTGTAATGGGGGTTGCTTCGTAAATTCTGTAACTTTCGTTTTTGCGTTTAATTGTAAAACTTGCGTATGTAAGCAAACTTGTAGCCGAACCTTTTTTAGATTTAATGTTTTTAGCACCGCTCGCAAATGCTTTAATAATGCCGTAATCACGGGTAAAGAGAGTAACCAAACGGTCACTCTCCCCTACATTCATTTCCTTTATTACAAGTGCCTCTGTTGTAAAACGAGTTTGAACTTCCGTCACTTATTTTATTCTCCTTGCAAGAATTTACAAAATCCAAATAATCGGTTACTTTTCCGCTTTTCATAAAGCGAAGCCAAGCATTTTCAATTTCCAAAACCATCACCTAAAAATAGTTTTATATGATTTTCGGAAATTAGTATAGGAAAAAATTAGTCTAAACCGAAGGTATGGATAAGACCCTGTCTGTTACGCCAATCTTCCTTAACCTTTACCCATAATTTAACAGTTGCACGGATACCGAAAAATGCCTCAATATCCTTTCGTGCCATAATTCCTATCCGCTTAAGCATTGAACCGCCTTTGCCGATAATTATTCCCTTGTGGGAATCTTTTTCGCAAATAATGGTTGCCTCAACTTCCACAATCGGTTCGCCGTCTGCCGTGTCACGCTCAAAGAACCGTTCCAAATCAACCGCAATTCCGTGAGGCACTTCCCTTTCCAAGGTTAAAAGCAGTTTTTCCCTTATCATTTCGGCAACCATAACCTTTTCGGGTTGGTCGGTTACATCGCCGTCCGGAAAATAGTGGGGTGACGGCTTTGAAAACTTTTTAATTTCATAAAGCAATGCGTCAATACCGTCCCCCGTTTTTGCCGAAAGCGGAACAACCGTTTCAAAATCGAACACTTTAGTGTACGCCGTTATCATATTAAGCAGTTCTTGCTTTTCGGGCAAAAGGTCAATTTTATTTATAATAAGTATTGCTTTTAATTTTCGTTTTTTAAGTTCTTTTATAAGTTCAAGTTCGGCAGGGGGTAAATTGTCCCTGTCAAAACTGAATTTGGGGTTGGCTTCTACCACTAATACGGCGGCGTCAACATCTGCCATACCGTCGCCTACCGCCCTGTTCATATTTTTGTCAAGTTCGTTTCGGGGTTTGTGAAAACCCGGGGTATCAATAAACACAAGTTGGTTTTCACCGTCGGTCTTAATGCCCATAATTTTAGTGCGTGTGGTTTGTGATTTATCCGAAACAATGGCAACCTTTTGCCCTAAAATTTTATTAAGTAAGGAGGATTTGCCGACATTCGGACGTCCTATAATGGTAATAAAAGCAGATGTTTCTTTCATATAGTTTTCCTTATAATTTAATTATTGCAAGTCCTAAAGTATCAAGTATTGCTTCTTGCTTTTCAAACATTTCGGCTTCCTCCAGTCCGCCGTTTACGTGGTCATAACCCAAAAGATGAAGCATTGAATGTACCGTTAAAAAGGCAATTTCACGCTCAATCGAATGGCCGTATAAATCGGCTTGGTGAAGTGCGTGGTCTATTGAAATTACAATATCTCCCAGCAAACAAGCACCGGTTTCGGGGTTTTTATCGTAAATTCCGTTTTCGCCTAACGGAAAGGACAAAACATCGGTAGAATTATCAATATTCCTAAATTCACGGTTTAGTTGCTTTATGGTTTCATCGTCCACAATGCTTACGTCAATTTCCGCATTATAGCCGAAATTTTCATAAATAAGTGTTGTTTTACACGCTTTTCTTATTAAAAGACGTGTTCCCTTGGGCAGTTTTACACCCTTTTGTTTATCGGTTATGTTTACTTTAACAGTCATTTGTTTTCTCCGCTTCTTTCATACGCTTTTATAATTTCCCGCACAAGCCGATGCCGTACAACATCTCGGTCGTTAAGACGCATAATTGCAATATCGTCAATATTCTTTAAAATTTTTACCGCATCTTTAAGTCCGGATTTTTTGCCGTCGGGCAAGTCTAATTGGGTAATATCCCCGGTTACAACCGCTTTGGAATTGAATCCCAAACGGGTTAAAAACATTTTCATTTGTTCGCAGGTGGTGTTTTGGGCTTCGTCTAAAATTATAAAACTGTCGTCCAAAGTTCTGCCGCGCATATATGCCAAAGGCGCTACTTCAATATCTCCCCGTTCTTGGCATTTTTGGAAATTTTCCGCACCCAGCATATCAAAAAGTGCATCGTAAAGCGGTCTTAAATAGGGGTCGATTTTTTGTTGCAAATCACCCGGCAAAAAGCCCAATCTTTCCCCCGCTTCAACTGCGGGACGTGTCAGTATAATGCGGTTTACCTGTTTGGCACGGAAAGCCGCTACCGCTTCTGCCACCGCCAAATAGGTTTTGCCGGTACCCGCAGGACCTATACCAATTGTTATGGTATTGTTTTTTATTGCCTCTACATACTTTCTTTGTCCCAAAGTTTTGGGTTTTACGGGTCTGCCTTTGGAAGTTATGCAAATACAGTCGGCACTTAGTAAACTTCCTATTTTATTGTCTTCGCCGTCCTGCACTAAATTTGCGGCATATTCCACCGTTTGGTCGGTTATCGGTTCGCCTTTGTTAATTATGGTTATTAAACATTCAATGGTGCGAATGGCGTTTACAACATCCTCCACTTCGCCCTTAACCTTAATTTGACTGCCGTGAGAAGTTACCGTTACATTGTATTTCTTTTCAACCGATTTAATATTTTGGTCAAAATTTCCAAACAGGTTTATTAACTGTTCAATGCGTTCAATATCTACGGTTTTTTCAAACATATTCTTACTCCTTGGCATTTTCTTACTTTAGTATACCACAACACTTTTCATTTTCCAATAGTAAATATAAGATTTTCGCTATATGTTATATCTTCGGTTTTGGTTATAACGGCGGTTAGGGTTACACCTTTTTCGTTTTGGGTAAAATCTTTGCTTTTCACATTAAAATTTTTGGTTTTGCTTTCTTTTTCCAAGCGCTCCCACAGTTGTTCGCAAAGTTGATTATAATCCCGTGTGTATTTTTCCTTTTTTACAAAAATAAACTTTTTAGTGTAAATTTTTATAGGAATATTTTGGGACAATAGTTTTAAGTTTTTGCAGTCAACTTCGGTTCTAAAATTTCCCTTTTCTTTTCCTATGTAAAGCGGAATTTTTATACCGAAAATTTCCAAAACCCGCCTTTTTGCCGTTTTGCCGGTGAGGGTTTCGGTTCTCGTTATAAACGGTTCAAAGACGGTGATTGTTTCTTCGGTTTTTGCCGTAACCGTACCGATTGAATGAACAAATTTTGTTTCGCTCATGGTTTCGGTTATACCCGAAACCAAAAGGTCGCCTTTTTTAACAATATCCCCCACCTTTACAACCGGATTACCGCTTGTTACGTCAATTTTTTCTATAATACCGTCCTTTGCGGCTTTTAGGTTGGTGGCAACCGTGTTATCCTCTGTTTTAGGGACAATTTCGGTTACATTTACGGTTAGTTTGCACCCCTCAATATTAAAACTTCCCCAAGAAAGTTTATCCATTTTTAAAAGTAAATCCTGCGGTGTGTTTTTAGTGTCTATACTGTTTCTTTTGACGCCGGTTTTAATGCCTAAATCTTTACAAATTGCAAGTATTTCCCTGTCGGTTACGGTTTTGTTTCCCTCTACTTCTATTATCCAAATAAAGCCCGACATAAACTGCAAAACCGCAAAGAAAATTACAATGCCCGTAAAAATGCCAAACCGCCGTTTATAGCGGTTAATAAAAAACGGAAAGCCCTTTTTATTTAAAATATGTAACCGCAAACCGCTTCTTTTTAAAATTTTCGGCAACCTTTTGAAATCCTTTACCGTAATAAAAAGCCGTATTTTGTTGTTGCCGTAATGCACATTCCAAACGGCTATTCGGTTTTTTGCACACAAATTTATAATTTTTTCAGGGTATATTCCAAAAAATTCAACCTCTAAAATTCCGCAAAAAAATCTATAAAGATACAGCATAAAACCCACCTACAAGCAAAATTCAAGCGAATTTATTTTCCCCTTTACGGTTATTGTTTTTTCTTCATAGGTTACAATATCAAACCTTTCACCGCAAAGCACCAAAGCCCCTTTAGATAACCGCAGTTTTAAATATGTATCGTTATATTCGTAAACACCTAAACACCCGTCCACTACAATTTGGTTGTTACAAAACAGTTCAATATGCGGTCCTTTTATTAAATCGTCGTCTAAAACAGCGGAATTTAATTTAAATAAATTCCACTTTTCCTTTTTTTCGGATTTTTCTATTTTAAATTTTTTACCCAAGAATAACACTCCAATTTACAATAACTGTTATAATGCTATGAAAAATACTATAAAATAATTCATAGGTGGTGTTATGAAAAAAGCGGTATTTTCGGCAGGTATTGCGGTTTTGGTTTTAATGGTAATAAACCCTACGGTTTGCAAAGACGGTGCGGTTTACGGGCTTATGTTGTCTTCCAACGTTATTATCCCAAGCATTTTCCCCTTTTCGGTTTTTGTTTTGTTTGTTTTAAACTGCTCCTTTTTGGGTTCTAACCGTTTTTCGGTTTTTTTGCTTTCGCTTATAGGGGGTTATCCAATAGGCGCTAAAGTTTTAAACAGTGCGGTAGAACTTAAAAAAATTGATAAAACTACGGCAGAAACAATGCTAAACTACTGTGTAAACGCCGGTCCTGCCTTTATTATCTTAGCGGTGGGAAGCGGAATACTTGACAGTAAAAAATTAGGATATATCCTCTTTTTTTCGCACATTTCGGCATCTTTTGTTCTATTTTTGCTTTCTCGAAAACCGAAAATTACCCCCAAAAAAGTCCAAAAAACAGATTACGGTATTATAGAAAACTTTGTACTGTCGGTCAGTGAGAGTGCTTCGGCGGTTATTTCTATTAGCTCGTTTGTTGTTATTTTTTCGGTAATTCTAAACTACCTGAATTTTTATTCAAAAAATTTTCCGATTTTAAAGAATTTCGGTTTCTTGCTTGAAGTTACAAACGCCGTAACCCATAACAAAAACCTGATTTTTATTTCCTTCATGCTGGGTTTCGCCGGATTTTGCGTTTGGTTTCAGGTGTTAAGCCAGGTTAAAAGTTTTAAAATAAACTATATTAAATTCGCTTTGTTCCGCATATTGCACGGCGTTTTGTCGGGCAGTTTTACGCTTTTGTTAATAAAGGTTTTAAAAATTAAAGTACCCACCTTTTCTAACGGAATAACGGCAAACTACACCTTTTCGTCTGCCACCCCCGCCGCCGCAATTTCGCTTATTATTATGGGGATAATTTTCATTATTTCGGTTTACGGCAAAAATTATGCTGGTAATTTGCTTGAAGATTTGGTATGATATATTAAAAGGAAGTGTATTTATGGCAAAATCTGTTTTTAATAAAAAGTTACCCCCCTCCTGCGAATACTGTATGCACGGCAGCCATTTGGAATACGGCGGTGATATTTTATGCAAAAAACACGGGGTGACCGAACTGCGTGATTATTGCCGCAGTTATAAATACGACCCGCTTAAAAGAATACCGCAAATGCCGAAAATAAGCGAAAACTATAAACCCGAAGATTTTGAACTTTAAGATAACAAAAGACCGCCCGCAAAAACGGACGGTCTTAAATTTTTTACAAATCAGTCATTAACATAAGGAAGTAATGCAATTTGACGTGCACGCTTAATAGCGGTGGTTAATTCACGCTGATGAGCAGCGCAAGTGCCGGTTGCACGGCGGGGTAAAATCTTTGCACGTTCGGAAATGAACTTGCGGAGACGTGCTACATCCTTATAATCAATGGCTTCAACACGGTCAACACAGAAATGGCAAACCTTTTTACGGGGTTTTCTGTGCATAGGTCTTTCGTTTCTTTCTTCCATCATAAAGCCCTCCTCACAATAAATTTAACAGAAAAATCAGAATGGCAAATCGTCATCAACATCGCCGATTTCGGCAAAATCGTCCACACCGGCATTACTGAACGAAGCTGGCTCGCTTGACGGTGCGGAATCCCTTTTGGATTCAACAAATTGCACATTGTTTGCAACAACCTCAAACACGGTGCGGTTATTGCCGTCCTTATCTTGATATTTTCTGGTTTGAATTGAACCTTCAATACCGATAAGACTGCCTTTTTTGAAATACTTTGTTACAAATTCCGCAGTTTGACGCCAAGCCACAATGTTAATAAAATCGGTTTGGCGGTCCTCACCGGAACGGTAACGACGGTCAACAGCAATTGAAAAACTGGTAACTGAAATACCGCTTTGAGTAGTTTTAAGTTCAGGGTCTGCGGTTAAGCGGCCTGTTAAAACAACTAAATTAAACATTACTGTTTCCTCCAATTACTTTTTGATAATCATTGTACGAAGAACACCGTCAGTAATTTTTGCAATACGCTCTAATTCTGCGGGGAAGTTTGCTTCGCTTTCAAAGTTAAAGAAAACGTAGTAACCCTCTGCTTCGTCGTTAATGAGGTATGCAAGACGGCGCTTGCCCCAATCATCAACATTTTCAATGGTACCGTTTTTAGCAATAAGGTCGTTGAATTTTTCTTTTAAGCCCTGTGTTGCTTCTTCACCGTTTGCTACGGAGAAAACCATAGCTGCCTCATACTTATTGGTCATTTACTTTTGCACCTCCTTCTGGACTTTTGGCCCCGTGATTTTCACGGAGCAAGGAGCCAATGGAACATACCGCCCCATTTAGCACTAAAGTATTATAACAACATTTTACATTTTTGTCAATAAAATTATTGATTTTATTATAAAAATAAATATAATATGTATGAAAGGGTTGATAATATGTTACTTGCTGTTGATATAGGAAACACAAATATTACTTTGGGTGCTTATAATTCAAGTATTCTTGAATTTACCGCCCGTCTTGCTACCGATACCCGCAAGACCGACGACCAGTACGCAATTGAGATTAAGCAGTTATTATCCCTTTACGGTATTGAAACCGATGATATAGAGGATTGTATTATTTCTTCGGTTGTGCCTACCGTGGGCAAAAGCATAAGCCGTGCGGTTTCTAAACTTTGCCAAATTGTTCCCCTTACTTTAGGGCCGGGTGTTAAAACGGGACTTAATATTAAAATTGATAATCCCGCACAGTTAGGGGCAGATTTAGTTGCCGGTGCAGTAGGTGCTATTGACGCTTACAAAATGCCCTGTGTTATTATTGATATGGGCACGGCATCTACCGTAAGCGTGCTTGACAGGAACGGTGCGTTTTTAGGTGGTGTTATTGCCGCAGGCGTTCGGCTTACTTTAAAAGCATTGACCGAAAACACCGCACAACTTCCCGCCATTCCCATAGAAGCACCTAAATCGGTTATAGGCACTAACACAACCGAGTCTATGCAGTCGGGTCTTGTTTACGGCACCGCTTCTATGATAGACGGACTTTTAGAAAAAATAACCGCCGAACTGGGCGAAACACCCACCATTCTTGCAACGGGCGGACTTTCTAAAGAGGTTATTTCCCACTGTAAAACAAATATTATATATAATGAAAATCTTTTACTTGAAGGTCTTCGTGTAATTTACGAAAAAAACCGTTAGTAATTCCCAAATATGGGTTTTACATAAATTTATGAACTGCACCTTTTATGGGCAGTATCGGAGGTAATTTTATGAAAAAAACACAGGACAGAAAACAACAAACAAGAGTACTTGTATTCGGCGCCATTCTAACGGCTATGGTAATCGTTTTGCAACTGCTCGGCTCGTTCATACGCTTTGGTATGTTCTCAATTTCGCTGGTATTAGTACCTATTATTATCGGTGCGGCAACCTGCGGAACTAAAGTGGGAACGTGGTTAGGGTTTATATTCGGCGTAGCGGTACTTGCAAGCGGAGATGCCGCAAGTTTTATTGCCGTAAACTTTCCGGGTACTATTGTAACGGTTCTTTTAAAGGGTACTCTTTGCGGATTAGCGGCAGGACTTGTTTACAACCTGCTTAAAAAACGCAATCAGTATTTAGCGGTAATGGCTGCCGCAGTCGTTTGCCCCGTTGTCAATACCGGAGTTTTCCTTTTGGGATGTGTATTGTTCTTCTTCCAAACAGTTGCTTCTTGGGGCGCTTCTTTAGGTTTTACCAACACGGTAGAATATATGTTTTTAGGCCTTGCCGGCGGCAACTTTTTAGTTGAACTTATAGTAAACATTGTTTTAACCCCCGTAATTATCAGGGTTTTAAACTTCGCTAAAAAGTAATACATAAGAACACAAACTCGGCAAAAGCGTTATTGCTTTTGCCGAGTTTTTTATGCAAAATTTGTAATATCTTTAATACATTTTTCAAAATATACTCCATAGTCGGAATAATTGGGTTCTGCCAATGTCGCGGTTATGGATTTTTTGGTATAATCGCAAGCGAATTTTACCGCCTGTTTTAAGGGTTTTCCGCTAGCCAATCCGCCGTAAAAGACAGATGCAAAAACATCCCCCGTACCGTGAAAGTCATTCTGTTCCCTTTCGGTATAATATTCGAAAACTTCCCCGCTTTGCAGAGAACAAAAAACGCCAACCTGTGTTTTGCCTTTACGAACACCCGTTATTACAACATTTTTTGCACCGTTTTGCCGAAGTTTTTGGCACATTTCCAAAAGATATTCACTGCCGTACTCTTGCTTATAATCCATTCCCAGCATAAACGCCGCTTCGGTAATGTTGGGGGTTATAACATCCGCCAAGGCACAAAGCGCTTTGTTGGCAGAGACATATTCCATATCAAAATTAGCGTAAAGTTCGCCGTCGTCCCCCATTGCGGGGTCTACCATAACTATTCCGCCGTCATTAAACTTTTTAATAATTTCCTTTACGCTTTCTATTATATCTATACCGCCTAAATAACCGGTATAAATACCTTGGAATTTAATGTTTTCCTTTTCCCAAGCACGTTTTATAGGTTCTATTTGACCGCACAAATTGGTAAAGGTCCAATTTTTAAACTGTGTATGTGTGGAAAGCAAAGCCGTGGGCAAAGCGCAACACTCTATTCCGAATGCCGAAACAATCGGAATTGCCACGGTTAGCGAACATTTGCCGACACAAGAAAAATCTTGGATTGTTAATATTTTTTTCATTGTACCACCTTTAAAGTATTATAAGTTCGATTAAAAACACAACTGCACACGCCGATACCGCAACCCCGAAAAGCGATACCCCGAAATATGCCAATAAAACACCCGTAACAAGTGCCGCAACACCCGACCAAACGCTATTTGTTGCCTCTATAATTGCGGGAAAGGTCATAACCGAAAGTGTTACGTAAGGCACATAGTAAAGGAAAGAGCGCAGTGTAACATTAGTGATTTTTTTGCGGATAAGCGTTAGCGGTAAAACCCTTATTAAAAAGGTTACCGCTGCCATAACGGCTATGTAAATATAAACATTATTTTGCATTTTCATCCTCCTTTTGAGGGAACAAAATTGCCGCCGCAAGAGCAATTACCACAGTTAAAACAATAACCCTTAACCCCGAAGACATACCGTTTAAAAGCGGTATTTTTGTTAAAGCAAAACTTAAAACCATTGAAATAATAACTATACTTGCAATAATTTTACTTTTCCTTGCAGGGGGAATTACAATAGCCAAAAACATTCCGTAAAGACCGACGCCTAAAGCGCTTACAAGGTTATTAGGCAAAATATTACCCGAAAGCACACCTAATGCCGCACCCAAACTCCAACCCGGAATTGCCACGGTCATAGCGCCGTAGTTGTAATAGGGGTTAAGTGTTCCCTCAACCGCAACCGAAATACCGAAAATTTCGTCCGTAACGTCAAACGCTACAAGTGCCCTGTGACGAAGCGGTGTATTTGGCGCTAATTTTTGGCTTAACGCCGCCGACATAAGCAAATATCTTGCGTTTACTATTAGCATAGTAAGGGCAACATCAATATAAGTAGAATGTTCGGCAATAGCGGTAAAACCTGCATACCCGCCCGCAGATGCGTTTGTAAGGGCGGTTGCCAAAAAGGTTTGAAAAGCGGTCAACCCCGCCTTTTTTGCTACAATGCCCAAAGTAAATGATACCGCAAAGTAACCGAGCCCTATAGGTATGCCGTCGCGCAGTCCTTTTTTATACCATTTTTTATTTTCCAAAATTATCACCTTGCACTATTCTACAATTTTTGCCGCTTTAAGTCAATATTTTAATTCTCACAACTTTAAAAACCCTACATAATATGATATTGAAGTCGAAAGCATACGGCTTGAAATTTTTAAGGAGGCAAATTTATGGCAGATTTACGAAACGGTTTCCCGACCGATTCCAAAGCAACCGACGCAGTTTGCATTGATGCCGGCAGAGTATACGATTCTTGCTGTGCCAAAGACTGCTTGGAAGATTTACGTTGCTTTTTTCTTCCCGAAACCCAAGCGCTTATTAACCACGCTAAAAGCGTAAGATTACGCAGTGCCGAAGTACTTAATGTATTTATTGATGTTGAACCGGTTAATTTTAACAAGGGGTTCTACTCTTGCGACCTTAACTTCTTCTTTCTTCTTTCGTTCGATTTATACACTTCTTCCCACTCTTGCCCGAAAATTATAAACGGTATTGCCACATTCAGCAAAAAGGTTATACTTTACGGCAGTGACGGTTGCGTAAAAACTTTTTCAAGTTCGCTTGATTCGGTTTGCGAGGGCGAAAATGCAACAATCAGAGGCAACAACAACCCCAAATGCGTTGTTCAAACGGTAGACCCCGTGCCGCTTTCGGCAAAAATTTGCGAAATTAGGGACTGTTACGAAAACGCTTGTTGTGTTCCCAAAACTGTCAGCGAGGCAATAGGCGGAAATGTAGTAACCGATTTACAAAACGGCACCCCCACAATTTACGCCACCATTGGCTTATTTACGGTAGTTCAGTTAATAAGAAATGTGCAAATGCTTATTCCGGTTTACGATTTTTGCGTACCGAAAAAGACCTGCAGAAACTCTACCGACCAACCCTGCGACACATTTAGCAAAATTGAATTTCCTATTGACGATTTCTTCCCTCCAAGACCTTGCAAGACCGAAAACGGACCTACCTGCAGTTGTGAAGAACCGGAAGAAGACGACGAATAAAAAACAAAAAAGAGAGTCAAAATTTAAAAATTTCGGCTCTCTTTTAAATTTATCCTAACAAATCGTAGTTGATTTTTTCAAACTGTTTAAAGAAGTCTTTAATACCCTCAATATCCTTTTGTATACCGCCTTTAACATTGCTTTCGAAGTTCATAGGCATAACCGGGTCGTGAACCGAAAGACGGAGCAAGAACCAACCGTTTTCGGTGGAAACACGCACACCCTCCCTGTTATCGTCAGCAATTTTGTACTGCGGTTTATCCTTTACAAATTCGCACAGTTTGTCAATGACCGTTTGACCGTAAGATTTAAAATCGGGGTCGGTAATATTAAA
>CAMFZK010000011.1 GCA_946006915.1 uncultured Clostridia bacterium | reverse complement strand
GGGAAAAGGGAATATAATATAAATGCAAAAGGTGCTATCCGATAGACGGTTAGCCTACTGTTTTAACGAATAACCGCAAAACTTTGGTAGGGTTGGGCGGTTATTTTTTTATGCTTATTATGTAACCGATTACAAGTATCAAAAAAACAATGATAAAAGTTTCTTGTTGCATAGCATCACCCCCTAATTTATTAGAGGGCAAATGCCCTCTTTGTGAGGGCTAACCGCCTACCGTTTATAGATAACACCTTAAGGGTGCTTTATGCAAATTATGTCAAATTCTTTAAAAACTTAAACCCAGTTTAAGTTTTTAATTTTTAAAGAGCATTTTTTTCAATTGCAGAAAAAATAAATTCATCAATACTTATGTGTTGCTCCGATGCCTTAATAATTAACTTGTTATACAAAGAATCGGGGAAGGTGAGAGTAACACTGTGTTGGTCTTTTTCATCAAGTGCATATATAGCACGTCTTAATTCTTTCTGTTCAAGTTGCGCATATATATCAAGTACATAACCTGTCCCGGCGTGCCCTATGATTTGTGCTATTGCTTTTGCCGAAACACCTTTTTCGCAAAGCCGTGTAACAAAAGTGTGACGGCAGACGTGCGGCGACAGTTGGCTGATATTGGTTGCGTTTCTTAAACGACGTGTAATATTACAAACGTTGTTGAATGACAAAGGCGTACCGACCGAATTGTGGAAAATATAATCATCACGGGACGGTTTTTTTAATTCGTCCTCGATTATCTTTTTTGCCTCGGCAACGAGATACACATATCTGATTCCTGCGGGAGTTTTGGAGTTGCGTATGTAAATTTTGTTTTCTGTAGGGTCATAATCGGACTTTTTAAGGTTTGTAAGTTCCGCCAAACGAAGCCCCGTAAGCAAAAAGAATAAATAAATATGCCCGAAATCGTCGTATTGGCAGGCAAGTTGCAGTTTTTCCTCTTGAAAATGGGTAAGCGGTAATACTTTTTTCTTTGGTGCTTTCGGTATTAGAATGTCGACTGCCGGGTTATAGGCAACGATTTTTTCGGCTTTTGCTTTTTGGAAACTTTGCATAAGCACTGATTTGACTTTTTTCAGTGAACTTTCGCTGTATTCTTCTTTCCCGTTTTTGGCGTTCTTTAAAGTGTTTAGAATTGATTGCAGGTGTATTTCGGTCATTTCGGAAACTTTGCAATCGGCATAAGAAGTACTGCAAATCAAGTCGATAGTGCTTTTGTTTCGGGCAGAGGTTCCGGCTCTGACTGTCGGGAGTTTGTAGACTTCATACCAAATTTTCAGCCATTCTTTCAACGTGTAGTCTTTGTTTTCTGTGTTTAAGTTGTTCATTTTTAAACATCCTCTCAAAAATAGTAGCGCTTAATTGCACGCAAGTTCTATTTTAGCAGAGAGGGGACTTAACAGGAAAGGGAATTATCCGTAGCGGCGTTATAAAGCATAGCCGTAAGGTAAGCACGGGGATTGGAGGGAGTGGTAATTAAATTTTTAAAACGTTCTATAACTTCGAGTACTTCAAGACCGGTGAGTTTTTGGAGTTTGGTTTTGAAAACGTTTGTGTTGCGAATTTCATTACCGACTTTGACATAAGGGTTTGGGTTAATGCGGATATCGGTTATTATTTCTGCAATTCCGTCTACAATGTTCGGATTAGACGGGGAGGAGGGATAATCAATTTTAAGAAGGTCGTATTCTATTTGTTCTTTCGTTTCTTCTAAAATGCGGGTATAGTTATTATTATCTTGATTGAAAGAATGATTATAAATATCAGTTTTATTATTATCAGTTTTATTAGGTGTCGATTTTCGACAGTCCGGAGTGTTGATTTTCAACAGTCCGCTTTTTTTAACTTCTTGTTCGTTGGTTTTTTCTGAATTTTCGGAAATTTCTATGTTGTCTTTGGGGGCATATTTTTGGAGTGTTGATTTTCGACAGTCCGATTGTTTAAGGGCTTTACGGGCATTTTTCGATTTTTTTACGTAAAGTGAATCCGGGTTTTGTTTTTCTTCACTGTCGGCCGATGGTGTGTTTTCGGTGTCGAGGTCAACATAGGTAAGGAATATAAGATTAGGCATATTTTGTCCGACTTGTTCCTCTTCAAAAAGACCGGCTGTTTTGAGTTCGGAAATAAGGCGACGGATTTTTTGCATACCGCAACCAATCATATCGCACATTTCTTCACGTGGGAATATAAGATATACTTCACCCTTTTCGTTAGCCCAACCGTTTTTACAGGAGAGATTAAAGCGGTCTCGCAGCAGGGCATAAAGTAGCTTTGCCTCTGCGGACAGCGATTTTTTAAATTCACCCTCAAAAAGAAATTTCGGAAGTTGATAATATCTTTCGGCGTTTACTTCACTTAAATTAAATCTCTTAAATTTCATAACAACAAAATCTCCTTAAAATTCAAAATTAAAAAGCACCGCCGGTACGGTGCTTTGGTTTTAGTATTAAAATAATTCTTTGTCTTCGGGATGAAACAGATAAATTCTGTAAGTGCGTGAGCCGACTCGATGAGTTTTTAAAAGACCTAATTGGGTAAGATGTTTTTTAATACTCAAGATTGGATTTTTATCACAGCACATTAAGTCGGCCATTTCGGTACGGTGGCAAATAATATAGGGTAGCCCCTCTTCATCAATCCAATTCATTTTTTGGCAAATCGAATATTTTTCCAACAGTATGCCATACAGAAATTTGGATTGTGCGGGAAGAAGATAGTGTAAATTTTCCCCGAAAAGAAAACGTGGTATCAGTACAAATTTTTCGCTCTTTTGAAACTTGCTTATTTCGTCAAGAGTGAACGGCGTGAGATTCATAATTTTTCCTCCTTTGTGAAAATAAATCGAACGAGCGTGGTTATTTACCGGATGCACAAAAATTTAAACTGTGCTGAAATTTCATTTCTTAAAAGACCATTTCACGGCGTTTTCGCCGCGGCGTGGAAACCCCCGCCGAGCTTAAATAAAAACCGCCGAAAAAATCGCCGTTTTTTATTTAAGGCAAGCATAGATTTTGTGGCCACAAAATCAGCTTGGTAGGGCGCACCCTACACCCCTTAAATTATTTAATTTTTGAGATTAAATAATTTAAAATCGCTGCGCTCAAAATTTCTATAAATGTCGGTTTTTTGACCGTGAATGTTCCTGTTCTTTTTCCTGTTCGGGAACATCCGCAATAAAAGCGGAATGATAAATTTTTTCTTCTCCGCTAAGAAAAGCAACGTTGAATTTTCCGTTTTCTTTTGGGAAAAAAGCAAAATTCAGGTTGCTGTTTTGTAACTTTTCCAAGCCGTTTTTGTCTACCATACGGTAAGCAATAGGTTCGTTTTTGACTTCTGACAGTTGCTTGATTTTATGGTAATTTTTCATATTGTCACAATGTAAAATACGTGATATTTCTTCCTCATAGTTCCTGCCTGTTATATCGCAAATTTGTCTTAAATCGTCTCTGAAAAACAATGTGCGGTAGGTATTGCCGTCACGGTAAAAAGAATAGGGAATGTCTTTTTCGGATACGGATTTTATTTCTTCTTCCGTGAGATTAAGTCGGGCAAGGGCTTTGTTTTGTGACTTGCTCATTTCCTTAATAAGTCGCTCTGCCTTCTTTGAAGATTTGTATTCGGACACAGATTTAATTTTGTTTCGGTCAATTCCCAGTGCTTCGGCAACGGCGGAATTATTTGTCGACTTAAAATAAACCGAGGTATATTTTTCGGAAATTGTGCCGGTGAAAAGTATGCCTAATTCGTTGAGTTTTGCAACTTCGGACGGCTTAATTTTCAATACCGAGGTTTCACCGTAACTGTTAAGAATTTTATATTTTGATATGTTACCGACCGTCATATTAGCGTGAATATCTAACTGTTCTTTAAAGTCGGGTAGGAAAGGGCGGCTTTGTTCTGCTTTGGAAAAACAAGAGTTCATATCCTCTGCATCGGCAGTCCTTGTAAATATTTCGGGTGATTCCGTGGGGGCTTTTTCGTCGAAATGTTTTTCAATTTCGCATTTCGTATACTGTTTTCCAAACTGTTTTGCCAATGTATCCAAACGGATACGCTTTCCGTTTTGAAGACCTATTGTAATGTTTTTCGGCTTCCACAAAACGTTATAACCCAATTTGTATAAAATCTCGTTAAACTCTTCGATACTGCCTGACTTAAGGGCTGTATCCAAATCAGAGGCAAGTTTTACTTTCCAGGATTTACCCTTTTTCGCAAGTTCATAGGTGGTTTTGTCAAGCGAACGGTAGCCCGACTGCTCCTCAATAACCGACAGTCCGTATTCACGGCATAAATTATCGCTCGACCTTCTAAGCAGGTTGAGCGAAGATAAATTACTGTGATATTTTCCGCCGGTTAAATAAGATACGGAATTTATAACAATATGACTGTGTATGTGGTCACGGTCTATATGTGTGGATACCGTATATTGAAAACCGAAAAAGCACTCTTCCGCAAAACGGCAACTCAGTTCGTGTGCTTCTTCGGGAGATATTTCGCCTATTTTAAAAGACTGTATAATTTGGTGTGCTAAAATACCGCCCTCTTTTTGTGCGGTTTTTTTAACCAAGGAGAAGTCATGGTAGGACGTTTCAATTTGACAACCCGAAGAAGTTACAAATAATTTTTGTGCTGTTTTGTTTTTATTCTGCACATACTCTATAAGGTTTTTTAGGTGCGAGGCACTTTTAACCGGCAGACAGTTAACTATTGCCATTTCTTTTAGCGTTCTCCTTGTTTATAAATTCGTCAACCTTTACTTTAAGTTCCATAAACTCTCTGTAAATATAGTTGTAATCGGTATCATCATAGGTGTGATAGGTATTCATTATCTTTGTGGCTTGATTTATGTTACACCCTATTCGATTGATTTCTCTTATAAGAGATAGAAGTAATTGAGAGTTTACGAGACGTTTTTTTGACACGCACTCTTTAATATATTTGGTGAGCGAAACTCCGGCTTTGTCTGCTTTTTCTTTAAACAAAACCTTTTCTTCGGCGGTCACTCGTATTTTTATAAAATTATCTTTCATAAGCCATTACCTCTAAAAAGTAAAAAATCAGCCGATAGAAAACTTTCAAGCAATACAAAATACATTGGCTTAAAAACTATCGGCTGAGAAACAGCGTTTTTTCGTGTTATTAAACTGTTTTGCGTTCCATTTTAGAAATTTTGTCGGCAAAGGAAGTAGTTATGGTATCGTAAATAATATTGTCTTTAGGGTACCGCTTTTCAAACGGATAGACAATGTTTTTAGATACCAATAATCCCTCGCCGGTTTTAAGGTTAAGCAGTCTTTCCGACTGACCTTCGGAAAGGTCATAAATTCGGGTTATTTCCTCCAGGTTGTTTTTTGCTTGTTCAAGCAAAATAACAAACTGCGAGTTCTGCATCATAGACACCGCCGTTTGAGATTTAAGAACGTTGGTAATATTCTGTGTTATGCCGGTGGCAAGTCCGCCGTATTTTCTGAAACGTGCAAACATTTTTTCAAAGAATACGGCAGCGGAATTGTTTTCGTTTGTATCGTTATAGAAGGTCTGAAATTCGTCAACGTAAAGCCAAGACCAAAGACCGTTTTCAAAATTTTTAAAAACCTGTTGCTGAATAAAATCTATGATAATAAGCATACCGGCTTTTTTCAAATTTTCGCCTAAGTCCCTTAAATCGAAATCAATAATACGGTTGTCTAAAGGCACGTTTGTTCTGTGTGCAAATATATTGACCGTTCCGTTTATATACATATCGAGATACAAATGCAGGTCACTGCAGAGTGCTTTTTCTTCTTGCAACATAAGAATTTTATCGAAGGTTTGAAATGTCGGCAGTTTTTCCCGTTTATATCCGCTGCGTATAAAATCTTTATACGACAACTGAACACATCGGTCGATTATAGAACGTTCGCCGGCGGAAAGCGGTGCATTTTTAAAAATCTCGAAGAGTGATAGGATAAGGTCACCTTTAGTCCTTATAAGGTCTTCGGTTTCGCCGTAAGCGCCGAACGCATCAAACGGGTTTATAAAGTTTTCGGAATCGGCGGCAATTTTAATAACAGTACCGCCGTGTTGGCGTGTCTGCTCTACAAACTCACGTTCTGCATCAACAATTATAATTCTGTCATTTTCGGTTTGATGCATAATATCTTCAATTTCCATTTTGGCATAAATACTTTTTCCCGAACCCGACTTCCCGAAGAAAAAGGCATTACCGTTTTTATCTTCTTTTCGGTTTATTACAATCGGGCTTTTTGAAATGGTGTTTTTACCGTAGTAAAAGCCGGTCGGGGAAAAAACCCGATTATACGAAAAAGGGAGCAGGTGTGCCACTCCGGAAGATAAAAGGTATTGATTAAGTCCTACATCATTGCTCGCAAGCGGAAGAATAGAATTAAGCGTATCCTCTTGCCGTATAAAGACTGCAGATATTGACACGTGGAAACGTTGGCAAATGCCCCGTAATGCCTTTGTATCGTCCTCTAATGCGTCGGCCGACTCAGAGGCAAGGTAAATGTATATACCGACCTCAAAGAGTTCTTCGGAGTGATTAAGGTTATCTAACAGTTGCTCGCAGGCGGAAATATTTTTCTGCAGGTCGTAAGGCACATAGTTCGTATTGTTTTTCGCATTGCGTTGCAGGCGTAACTGTTTTGTACCTTCAAGTTTCCTTAAACGGTTGCTGACGAGTTTTTCGGCTATACCCTTATCAATCGGGTTAATAACTTTAGAAATTGCAATACGGTAGTCGCTGTCATATAAAGCGCTTATAAATTCGTCATCAATAGTTTCCGAAAATGAGTGTATAAAAAAGCACCGGCAGTATGTTTCATTGCCCAGTATAAATTTATTCGGCTTAAATGAAAATCCGGCGGGTGCTATCATATCCTGTATGCTTTGACCTTTCAGATACATTTCTTCGGGCAGATTAAATTCTTCGGTTTGGAACGGATTATAAAGCGCATGGAAAAGTTGCAGACGTTCTTCTGCATTTAAAAGTTCGGTATGAGAACCGAACTCGGCAAAACTTGAAGAAATTTTGGAATAGTTTTGCATTAAAATGTTATACGGATTTTCGGTTTTTGAACCTGCGGTATAGGACAGAGTGACAAACAGTTTTGTTTCGGTCTTTTTGTTGCGAATGTTTTTTACAAAATACTTTTGATTTTCGTAATATGTTTTGTCATAAAGTGTTTTGGCAGGCGATACGTTACCGATAACGGTATTTTCAAGGTCTGTTGTGTCCATTGGCACATTAAGGCAAAGTTCTTGATACGTTATATCCTGGGGCAGGGAATTAAGAGTAAGCATATACTGTTCGAGTTTCTTCTTTTTATCTGTTTCTTTCTGCATAAGATAATTTATGTTAGAAATAGAAAAAGTTAAACTGTATGTTTCTTTACCTTTAACACGCTTATTTAAAATAAGCCCGTTTTCGTATATTTCGGCAAAGGGAATAGTATCCTGCGCCGTTCTTTTTATCTTGCGCACGGTATCTGTTGCGGTACCGTTTTTATTCTTCTTCATCACTGTAAAATCCTTTCGATTTGTATGGTCGGACGTCTCTGTTTAAAAACAGATTATCGAACACTTTTTTTATAACTTCAAGAAAAGACAGTCCCGAAACCTTTAAAAAAGCCGACAGCATAATCGGCGCAGAGGGGATAAGGGCTGTTATAAATGCGGCGGCGGTCGGGAAAAACAGCAGTTTTAGTATAAAACCTGTTATAAAATAAACCGCAACGCCTGAAATAAGCGGTAAACTCTGTTTTAAAGACATATCGCTTATTTCTTTGGTTTGGTATTTTAATATGTTTCTCGGATTTTGTGTTTTCATTGGTATCTCCTATCGGTTAATAAACAAAAATACGGTCAAACAGTTTTTCGCTTCGGGCAATAATAACCGTAAATACAATACATATCAACGCACCCGTTGTAACGGCACTAAGTCCGAACTCCGCATTGCTATACGAAGCAATAAGCGAGACTATTGTTATTTCCAATGCAGAATAAAGTATAGAAATAATAAGTATCTGTCCTGCCAAAATGCAATATCTAATAACAAAGGTTTGTGTATACCGTTTAAGATTATCAGAGGTGGCCATAGCAAAAAAGATAGGTGACGTCCCTTTAAATATAGCAAGTTTAATTGTGCGAACGGCAAGTGTTACGAGTATAACACCTAAACAAACAGTCATAACAATTCCTACTATTTGAAAGTGCAAAGAGCCGATAATCTCATTGTAAAAGGTTATAATCGGACCGATTATGGGTATTTTGGAAGCAAAACTTTCCTTATAATCAATTCGGTCGATGAAGGCTTGCATTGCATAGAAATCGGTATTGCCTAATGTTTTTAATGTGAATATTTGAACAACGGTATCTATCATTTGAAGTACTTTTGTACCCACAACCGTGAAAATGATTCCCCCGAAAAGTTGTAATAATGACCTTAAAATCTGTTTGCGGCCGCCGTTGCCCTCGTCAAACAAAGAACCGTCAAGTGCTTTATTACCTATTGACATACACCACGATATAAAAAAGACAAGCATACCTATCGGTAAAAAAATCGCATACGTAGCGTCTATAATTACCTGTGAGGGGAAAGACGAAAAAATACTTTGTTCGTTCTTTAATACCGCCTCTATGCTTTGGCGTATCAAACCCTGGGTAGTTTTTGAGTTTAAGAATGCCTTTTTTACGCTTAAATCTTCGCTTTTAGATTCAAACCGGGAAAAGAAATCTTCAAAAAAATTTTTGGAATCTTCTTTTTCTTCTGCTTCCTCATCGGCTGATGAGGAAGCATCGGTAGCGGGATTTTTGCTTTCTTCGGCGGCAACTGTAACGGTAACTGCGCCGAATATTAAAAAAGCAACAAATAAAATGCTGAATATTTTTTTCATAATATTCACCTTATGACGGAATATTTGCAGTAATCATATTCCAAATAATTACCTTTGCCGTTATTAGTACGGCAAGTGCGACAACGGTTACTATGAGTATGATGATGCCCTTTTTCTTTGATTCGGGCTGGTCGTTTGTAAAACCGTCCCATAGGGAATATATACCGAATATCAATCCGCCGCCTGCTATAATGGCAATAACCGCCCATACGATTAAATCAAATATTTGTTTTAGTGCTGTAGTATCCATAATTTTTTCTCCTTATAATTCTTTTCCTATTTTTTTAACAACTGAATCGGCAACATCATACGCCGCCTTTAAAATTGCCCCTGTACCGCCTGTCGCAGAACCTACAGCGGCGGTATTTGCTGTATTAGCCGCAGAATTCACGGCTTTTTTAAGGTTTTCTCTTACAATTTCGGAAGTGTTGTTGACAACACCGTCATTAAAATTGATTTCCGGGGTATTGGGAACAGCGTTTTTCTTTTCCGAAACAGATACTTTAATCTTTTCGCTGACATTCATACGGTCAAGAGCCGTGTTGGAAATAAAGGTAGGGTTGTTAATTAATTCCTCGCCTTTAGGGGTGAGTATTAAAGCATTTTCTTCCTTTAAAAGAGAAATGAATCCTTGTTCGGTAAGTTCGTTAATATTCTTCTTAACTGCGGTTTTTAAAGTTTCGTTAGGAATTTTTTCTATATTTGCCAACGGCAATTTTTGCTTATCCCAGAAATACGATAAATCGTAGACGTTCCCACGAAACAAAAAAAGCGATTCATTTGCTTTTTTGGTAAGTTCTCTTAATTCTTTTTGAAATTTTGCATCTTGTTCTCTTTGGCGTGTTTTTATGAATTTGTAAAGGCGAAATGCACCCACGGCACTTTTTTCGGCAATCAAAAACAACTGCGAAGTTTCATTTTCGGTTAATCTGTCTAACATAATATTTTCCTCCTATCGCTTAATACTTTTGTGTTTTTCTTTATCATGTTCGGGCGCTTTTATTGCTTCCTCAATTACTCGGCTGTCAGATTTGCGGAAAGCCAAATTCACATTGTCGCCCTTTACAAAAGCGGCATAATCGACTTTTTCCAAATTTGACTTGATTTCTAAAAACTGTTTAACCGGTATTGCTTTATAATCAAGAGCATTTTGTAAAGACGTTTCCGAACGTTTAAGTGCATTGTACCGAACGTTACCGACTTCGAATTGGATTTTTCCGGTTCGTATTTTTTCAATATCTTTTTCAAAGTCGTATTTTCTCGGTTTATATCCTATCTTTGTCCCTTTTAATGCGGAAACCATAATTTTTTCCTTGTTATTAAGTTCTGTGGCTTTTAGACGGAATTCTCCGTTTGTTTCCGAAGATTGCTTTAAGTCTACCTTTAATTCACGACACAGCATATCCTGCGCCCAAATTGAGGAATAGTATCCTTGGCGTTCGGAATATATGTAAGGAATTGCACGGTTTCGCATTATTTCGGCATACATTTCAGGATGACTTATTTTTAACTCGTTCATAGTAACACGGTAAGGTTCTGTAAGTTTTCTAACCTCGTTTATATCCGTTTTTTCCAAATCTATATCCATATTCATAGTTGCCATTTCGCCTGCTATACCGATTTTTGCAAACTGTGAATTGCTTAATCCCGATGTGTTTTTGCTAATACCGTTTTCGGGTGCAATATTAAATAAATTTGCAAGAGTTTCGATTGCCTGCGCTGTTTTGGTTTGTGTTACTTCTTCTACAAATTTTATGGTATCACCTCCGGCCATGCTTCCGAAATCGCAAAAAGAATTTGTGGTTTCGTACAGTTTGCAGGAACATTGTTTCTCGTCACGGATTTTACACCAGGCAGAACCGCCTTTGCGTACAACCTCTATCCCTAATGCATCGGCAACCTCTGCAATCGGGATTTCCTTTAGTTTTTGCTTATCATAGTGTGGTTTTGATGTTTTTTCGGGTATATTTTGCTTGACAATATTAGAAGTTTTGCGTATAATAGTATTGAAGTCAGATTGATGTAACCCTTGCAGGAATTGTACCTGCAACAAGTTGCACAATTCATGACTTCTTTTTTTATCTATAAAAAGAAGTTTGCCATTCCTAATAACTGATTGAAAATGACTTTCGGCCTTTTCACGCCCGTAAATACTTGTAATGTAATTGTTCTCGACACGTTCAAAGTTATATTGACCGTGTCCGTTAGGGCGAATGCTCACTATAATAGGCAGGTTATCTTCATCTGTGTGAGATAAAACGGCTACAATACTGTCATTTCTTGAAAGTGAATCATAAATCATTACCGGATTTTCTAAAAGTTCCGGTATTTTTTTAACTAATGCAGTTGAAAGGCCGTGCCGTTCCGGGTGCTTATCGTCCTTTTCGTGCAAAGCATTTAGTAAATGATTTTTTGTATAAAGCATAGGAAGATTTTCACAGCCGATATCCCGGAATATTTTCGGTGTATCGCAAACCTTAACCGCATTACGGTTGTTAGTTTTACCTCTTAAAACTTGCTCTACCTCCTCGCCGAATCGTAGGTACTCACGGTATTTCGGATATGATTCCTCTATTCTTTCTTGAGATATGCCGATTTTTACGCTTAATTCGCCGCTTGCGGCATCTTTATATACCAGACAAGCATCTTGACTGCGTTTAACAGAGGATTCGTAATCATATATGGTTTGAAGCTTTTCTTGGCTTATGACGGGTTGTGTGTTTTTTAACTCGTCCCGCATTTTGTCGGCAAGCGCAGAGGACGAAAATTCACGGCACATATAGGTTGTCTGCTCATGTGTAATACCGAGATTTTTCAGTCCGGTATTGTACCGTGAAAGCAGTTTGTTATAGGTTATATTCTCATTGAGGGACGGTTCAAATATGCCGTAGTCACCGTACCACTGTGCATATTGTTCATTATGCGGAACGTCTGTCGCTTCTTCGTAGGCCGCAATTACTTTGAAAGCGTCAAAGCCGTATTCTTTTAAAAATCTGTTTGATTCTTCATAATGCCTTGCAGGGTTGGTCTCGCTATTTGCAATGCTGTGAGTTGCTTCGGCAGCCGGAGTTTCATACACACCGTTTGTTTTGCTTATGTATTCTTCACGGCTTATAATTTCAGCGTTAAAGTCCATATACAATGCTGCCGCCTGTGCATCCTTTACAGCCCTTACTAATGTATCGGGCTTTTCCTTTATTGCCGTAATCCAACTTTGAACGTATGCTTTGTGATTATCCGTTTCGGGTGCGGTATTTAGGTTTATACCCATAAAGCAGGCGCACATTTCAGCGACAAGTTCCTCATAAGCATAACTTTCAGAGCCGAAAAAACCGCCTAAAGCACGGTTAAGTCTTGTGGTATGACCGGTAGAGTGTGACAACTCGTGCAAGGCGGTAGCATTAAAGGCATATTCACTTGTAAAGTATTCCTTTTTCGGTAAATGTATTTCGTCTGTCGACGGAGAATAATACGCTCTGTCACCGCCGTCATAAAAAATAGGTACTCTCATATTTTCGGACAGTTTGGTTACAATCTCATCGACGTTAACTTCGGGATTTTCTTTAACTTCAAGTTTAGATATTCCCTCAATATCCGATGCGTTAAAAACAGGCGTATACTTTGAACACAACCGAAATTCATCAGTTTTTCGTCCGTTAAGTATTTCTTCACGGTATTGCTTCCAGGTAACGGCTTTTTTATTAGTCGTATCATACTGATACCAATACTCAACATATGCCGCTTTAGAGCCGGCCTTAAGGTGCCATTTTTCACCCGGATGATACTTTTTATCTTTATCAATAATTTGAAGCATTGTAGCCCATCGAACGTCCTCATATCCTCTATCTCTCGCCGTAAGGTACAAATTAAGGGCGTTTATTCCCCGGTACGGTGCTTTGGTTACAGCGTTCATATTTGCAGTACCAAATCCCGACCATTCTTTTTTCCATTCAAGACCTTTTTCCGTAAGAATATTTACAAATGCGTCGGCCATTTGATTGCGAAATTCTTCCCGATTTTTCGGTTTACTCATTTTCTTCTTCTCCTCCTATATCGGCAATGTTTTTTAATTCTTCTTCTGTTAAGGTCTCCTCGTCAATAAAAACAATTAGGTTTTCCATTTTTGCACCCCCTTTACTTGTTGAGTGATTTAAGGTATATTCTGCTCACTTTATTATTTATCAAGCGAGTTTTCCCGAATATCACAGAACCTATCGGTTACGAAAATATAACAATTATTGTCTTCGTCTGTAAGAAAACCCACTTCCGATTGCTCGTTTTCGCAACAACATATATGCTTTGTATCATAACGAGCAGGTATTTGGGTATCGTCTTTTTGTATATAATAATTAAGTTTTTTCATCTCTTGTTTATAACCGTAATTTTTAGGAAAAACATTACTGCCGGGATTACATAAAAAGTAATTTACTTTTTGCCATGACAAATTCGGAGAACGGCTATCGGCAACTTGACGTAATTGTTTCCGGTTTAAACCGTACCATTCTGCAAAAATCACAGCAGACAGTTGATAATCGTTCTTCAATATTGTAAAATATTTAAGTAGTTTTTTGTAGGATAATTTCAGTTCATACCCACCTGATTTATTGAGTCTATCTTCTATTTCTTTATATATTTGCGATTTAAAAACGTAACGTTCTTTTCCGCAAATTCCAAAATGAATATCCTCAAAAAACATATCAACGTACACTCCGAAGAATAAATCGGAATCCAGGTAATATTTTAACAATCTGTACAATAGCATTATAAATTTCCTTTCTATGAGGTGATGTGTTTTGAGTAAATGTAAATTTGAAGATGCCTTTTGTTCAAAAAGCGGAAGAATAATTGACATAGCCGAAGTGTCAGATTTATATGCTTCAAATCCGGCAGAATACAAAAAAATATCTGATAATCTGTACTGTCCCGAATGTAAAAAAGCAAAGTTAAGTTTCGTGAATGGGTCAACAAAATATTTCAGAACGTTTAAGGGCTCGTTACATAACGAAAATTGCTCTTTAATCCAAGACTTAATGAATGTTAAACAAACTACTGATTTTATTAGAAATACAGAAAACAGAGATGCAATATTACGGCAAATAACAAGTGCTTTGACTATGCTTTTTAACGATAATTCGAAAAAAGCAATCAAAAAAACAAATATCACGGAATTAGACGAAACACAGACGATTACAGGTGTCAGCACCAATTACAAGAAGAGAAAACGTATTGCCAGGAAAAGAATTGATTTGCCGTTTTCTGATGAAGATTTTAATGCTCCGAAAATTTTTTATGGCAAAGTATGTGCTTTATGGGAAAAGGAAAATAATAAATATAAACTTTTACTGTATTCTCT
>CAMFZK010000010.1 GCA_946006915.1 uncultured Clostridia bacterium | reverse complement strand
CCGATAAGCACCGAAGTTACATCTCCGTCCTTAAGCACCCAAGCGAGTGCCATTTCTGCCAAGGTTTGACCTCGGTTTTCTGCAATTTGTGAAAGTGCTTTTATTTGCGCCAATTTTTCTTCGGTAATTGAAGATGCGGTCAAAAATCTGCCGTCGGTTTTAATTCGGCTGTCTTCGGGAATGCCTTTTAAGTACCTGTCGGTAAGCATACCCTGTGCTAGAGGACTAAAGGCAATAATGCCCTTTTTAAGTTCTTTAGCGGTTTGTTTAAGTCCGTTATTTTCAATGGTTCGATCAAAAATCGAATAGCGGTTTTGGTTAATAATAAAGGGGCAGTGCAAACCGTCAAGAATTTCGGTTGCTTTTTTAAGTTGTTCGCCGTTGTAGTTAGAAAGACCTACATAAAGCGCTTTACCGCTGTTTACCGCCTGTGCCAAAGCACCCATTGTTTCTTCCAATGGGGTTTCGGGGTCGGGACGGTGGTGGTAAAAAATATCCACATAATCAAGTCCCATACGTTTTAAACTTGCGTCCAAACTTGCAAGCAAATATTTACGGCTGCCGTAGTCACCGTAAGGACCGTCCCACATTGTGTAGCCCGCTTTAGTGCTGATTATCAACTCATCACGGTAAGCTGACATTTCTTCACGCAAAATTCTGCCTAAATTCTTTTCCGCACTGCCGGGTTCGGGACCGTAGTTATTTGCAAGGTCAAAATGGGTAATTCCGTTGTCAAATGCGGTAAAACACATTTCTTTCATATTGTCATACCGTGCCGTATCACCGAAATTGTGCCAAAAACCTAATGACACCGCCGGCAATTTCACCCCGCTTGCCCCAGTTCGGTTGTAAACCATATTTTCGTATCTCTGTTCACTTGCTTTATACATAACTGCTCATTCCTTTCTTTTTTAATTATATCATAAAGAAACAAAGATTTAAAGCAAAAGTGAGACAGAAGTTTTTCCATCTGTCCCACTTTAAACTCAAATTACAAAGAAGCGCCGAAGTCGCTTACAACCACCTGACCGGTTAATGCTTTAGAATCGTCCGAAGCGAAGAAACCGATAATATTAGCAACATCTTCTGCCATACAGGGCTTAATTTTTAAGTCGGCGTGTTTGCTCATAGCGCCCATCATTCGCATATCAAGTTGTTCGGGTTTCATATTCATTGTCATAGGTGTAACAATAGTGCCGGGACAAACCGCATTACAGCGAATATATTTATCGGCAAGCAAAAGTGCGGTATGTTTGGTAATACCGATAATTGCCGCTTTGGTGGAAACATAAGCCGCTCCGCCTCCGCCGTTTACACCCGCAACTGATGCCACATTAACAATAGACGAACCCTCGCCCATAACTTTAAGTGCTTCACGGATACATTGCATTGTGCCGATTTGGTTTATGGAAATTATTTTTTGAATTTCCGCATCGTCAAATTTATCAACCGGGGCAAGACCTGTATCAAGCACACCTGCGTTATTCACAAGAATATCCACCTTGCCGAATTTTTCGATTGCGGCTTTCATTAAGTTTTCGCAGTCTTCTACCTTTGAAATATCGGTAGGTACCGTTAAAACATTACCGCCTTCGGCTTTAATTTTTTCTGCCACTTGGTCAAGTGCGGCTTGACGGCGAGCGCTTATTACAACATTTGCACCGCTTTTTGCAAAAAGAAGTGCGGTTGCAGCACCAACGCCCGAATTACCGCCGGTTATAACTGCGGTTTTGCCTTGTAAGTTGTTCATAAAAATCTCCTCTTTCTTTTGAAGTTACATATATATTATACAACAACCCGATTGTTAAATCAATAACAATTTGTAAATTATTTATTGCATTTATACAGTTTAAGATAAATTGTATGATAAGTTTTATTTATTTTGCCAACCTTGAGTAAAATCAAAAGTTTAAACGGCACAAAAATAACCCCCATAAAGGGGGTTATAATTTTACTTAATTTCATATCCTCCGACAGGACGGATATTAAGCACGCAACAACTGTTTTCACCGTAACATTTTTCAATCATTTGCTTGTATTCCAAAAGCCGTTCGGTGGGTATGTAGCACTGAATAGTACCTGCAAAACCGCCGCCGTGAACACGGCAAGCACCTTTTCCGTTTAAGAATTGCTTGGTAAGTGCAATAGCAAGGGATAAGCCCTGTTCCTTAACCGCAGTAGTTGAATAAAGGTTTTGCAAATAATCGTAAGAGGATTGACCCGATTCGTTAACAAGGTTCAAAAATTCTTCGAATTTGCCTTGCTTTAAACATTCACGTTGTTTAAGTACACGCTCCTGTTCGTTAAAGAAGTGGAAAGCACGAAGTACTGCACGTTCGCCGTATTCTTTGCGTAATTCCGCTAATGAGTTATAGAACTTGTCGGTATCGGCATCTCTTAAAAATTCAACACCCAAAGCGTTGCTAATTTGCTTACATTCAATGGTAATATCGGCATAGTCCTGTGTTAAATTGGCGTGGTTTCCGCCGGTATCAACAACACAAAGGGTATAGCCGTATTTTTTAATGTCAAGGTCGATTTTTTCGGTAACGGGGTCGGCAGGGTTATTAAAATCGGCATAGGTAAAACCGCCGAGTGAAGAAGCCATTTGGTCTAACAAACCGCAGGGCTTACCAAAGTAATCCCTTTCGGCAAACTGACCGATTTTTGCAATTTCAATGGCACTTACACTGCCATTTGCGAAAAGTCCGTTTACAATATTTCCTACAAGCACTTCAAAAGCAGCAGAGGAAGAAAGTCCCGAGCCCTTTAATACGTTAGAAGTGGTGTAAGCGTTAAAACCGCCGATTTTATGTCCGAGTTCACTGAACTTATACAAAACGCCCTTAATTAAAGCGATTGCCTGACCTTTTTGTTTGTCGTCCGCCGAAAGGTCCGAAACGTCAATCACGTCCATATCGTAACCTTGCGATTTAATGCGAACGGTGCTATCGTCATTTTCGGAAACAATCGCAATAACGTCAAGATTAACACCGCCGGCTAAAACGCTTCCGTGTTGGTGGTCGGTATGGTTTCCGCCGACCTCGGTTCTGCCGGGGGCAGAGAAAATACGAATATCTTTAGATACGGGGTAAATTTTTTCAAATTCTTCGCAAGCCGTTAAATAACGCTCTTTAGCGGATTTTACATCGCCGTAAAGCATTGCAAAATCCTTGTCATAGTTGCCGTTTTTTATATTGGATTTAATTTCCGAAATATTCATAAAGCACCTCTTATTTTGAAATAATTTTTAAAGTATCTCTTGCAATAGCCAGTTCTTCGTTAGTGGGAATTACATATACATCTACCTTACTGTGATCGGTAGAAATTTTAACTTCCGTACCACGTAAGGTGTTCTTTTCATCGTCTATCTTAACCCCCATATAACCCAAATTGTCACAAACGTACTTGCGGAGTTCGCCGTCATTTTCACCGATACCGCCGGTAAAGGCAATAGCGTCCACGCCGTTCATAGCGGCAATATATGAACCGACGAATTTAAGAATTTGGTAGCGTTGCATATCGGTAGCAAGTTTGGCACGGTGGTTGCCTGCGGCAGCGGCTGCGGCAATATCACGGTTGTCATTAGAAACGCCCGAAATACCAAGCATACCCGATTCTTTGTTGCAAATGCGGTTAATATCGGCAGGGGTTAGGTTTTCTTTTTCGGCAATAAAGGTTAAAGCCGAAGGGTCAAGAGTACCTGTACGTGTACCCATCATAAATCCGTCAAGCGGGGTAAAGCCCATTGAAGTATCGTAACAAACACCGTCCTTAACGGCGGTAATGGAACAACCGTTACCCAAGTGACAAACAATCATTTTTAAATCTTTTTTATCTTTGCCTATAACCTCTGCCAAACGGCTGCTTACAAAACCGTGGCTTGTACCGTGTGCACCGTATTTGCGAACACCGTATTTTTCGTAGTATTCGTAAGGGAGTGCATACATATAAACGTGTTCGGGCATTGTTTGGTGGAAAGAAGTGTCAAACACTGCAACCTGCGGTTTTTCGGTGCCGAAAGTTTTAATACACGCTTTAATACCAAGCACGTGAGCGGGGTTGTGAAGCGGTGCTAATGCGCCTAAATCGTCAATTTGCTGTAATGCTTCGGGGGTAATAAGGCAAGAACCCTTAAAGATACTGCCGCCCTGCACAATACGGTGACCTATTGCGGCAATTTCGTCAAAAGAGTCAATAACCTTGGCTTCGGATTTTGTAAGAGCGTAAACTACTGCTTCAAACGCTTCGCTGTGGGTAGGCATAGGAGTTTCGGCGGTGTAGGTTCTGCCGTCCGCCGATTTGTGTGAAATAGCGCCGGTAACACCTATTCTTTCGCAAAGACCTTTTGCCAATACCTGTTCGTTTTCCATATCAATAAGTTGATATTTAAGGGAAGAACTTCCCGCATTTACCACAAAGATTTTCATAAACTTTCCTCCGTTAAAAAATATTGAATTTAAACACCCTTTGTGCTATTATAGTTTTATACAATATAATAATACTATATTTTGTCGGTCTTTTCAAGTTTTTTTAAAAGAAGTGAGAAATTGCATTTAACAGGAATAATTGCCGAGTTTAATCCCCTGCATTCGGGACATAAATTTTTAATAGATTTCGCTAAAAAAGACGGTGCGGTTGCCGCCGTTATAAGCGGAAATTTTGTCCAGCGGGGAGATACTGCGATAACAGAAAAAAGAAACCGCACTAAAATGGCTTTGCAAAGCGGGGTTGATTTGGTGCTGGAACTGCCGGTTTGCTATTCCCTTTCCACCGCACAGAATTTTGCTTTCGGCGGGGTATCGGTTTTAGATGCCGTAGGGTGCAATTCTTTGATTTTCGGGAGTGAAAGCGGTAAAATTACAGAACTTAAAGCCGCAAGCGAAATATTAAATTCCAAAGAATTTAGCGAAAAACTAAATAAAAACTTGCAAAACGGCACAACCTTTGCCGCCGCACGGGAGAAAACCGCAACCGAATGCGGACTTAAAAGCGGAATTTTGGACAAACCCAACAACAATCTTGCGGTTGAATATATTACCGCAATGGGCAAAATTCAATCGAAAATGGACTGCAAAACCGTTGCCAGACAAGGTGCAATGCACGATAGTGACGAGATTGCGGACGATTTTGTTTCGGCATCGCTCCTGCGGGAAAAACTGATAAGCGGTGACTGTGATTTTTGCAAAAATTATATAAGCGAAGAAAATTTAAAACTTTTAAAATATGAAAATCTATCTGACATTAAGAATATAGAAACCGTAATTTTAGGTATTTTAAGGACAAAAAGTTTAGAAGATTTTAAAACTCTGCCCGATTTGAGCGAAGGTGTGGAAAATAAACTTTTCGGGGCAATTAAAACCGCCACCACGCTCGGGGAACTTTATGACTCATTAAAGGTAAAACGTTACACCCACGCCAGAATAAGACGGCTTGTGCTTTCAGCGGTTTTAGGTGTTGATAATTCACTTTTTATGAAAAAACCGCCGTATATTCGGGTTTTGGGTTTTAATAAAACGGGCGAGCAGGTTTTGAAAGAAAATATAAAAAAATCCCCCATACCCATTGTTTTGCGGGCAAAGGAGATTGAAAATTTGTGCCTTTCGGCAAACAAACTTTTTAAAACCGAAGTACTTGCGACCGATTTATATATGTTATCACTAAACAAACCGCTCGAATGCGGTTATGAATACAAAGCAAATTTAATAAAAGGGTGATAAAAAATGGTAAGTGTAAGAGAAATTGAAAATTACAAGGAATACGGCAAATGCGTTGTTATTTCCAACGATGAAATTGAGGCGTATGTCACGGTTGATTTAGGACCGAGAATTATTCGTTTCGGCTTTTTAGGCGGCAAAAACATTTTATGTGACAACCGCAAAGCATTCACCCCAAAGACCGATAAAGTTTATACCGACTATTACGGCGAAGGCAAAGCGTGGGAAAATTTCGGCGGACACCGAGTTTGGATGACAAAAGAAACCTACCCCGAAACCTACACACCCGACGACCAACCCGTAAAATACACCGTTACCGAAAACGGTGCGGTTTTTGAACAACCGGACGATACTAAAAACGGCGTTAAAAAGATGTTCGAAATCAAAATGGACCCCGACGACGCAAATATGCAGATTAAAACAACAATTAAAAATATTTCCGATAAAGAAAAGGAATTTGCGGTTTGGTGCATAAGCGTTGCCGCCGCTGACGGAACTTTAATTATTCCTATGAACACTAACGATACAGGGTATTTGGCAAACCGCACAATTTCGGTTTGGCCTTATACCGATTTAAGCGACAGCCGTTTGCGTTTCGGCAAAAAGTATGTTACCGTAAAGCAGGACACTAACGCAAAAACACCTTTAAAAATCGGTTTAGACCTTAACGGCGGTCAGGTTTACTATGTAAACAGCAACGATATTTTCTGCAAAAAGTACGAGAATAACCATCCCGACGGAATCTACCCCGACAACGGCGTTTCGTTTGAAACCTATACCGATAATACTATACTTGAAATTGAAAATTTAAGCGAGGTTAAAAAGGTGGCTTCGGGTGAAGAAAATACTATGGTTGAAAGTTGGTCACTTTTCAAGAAACCGTGCGAAGTTGACTTTGCCGACGAAAATGCGGTAGATGCGTTTTTAACTAAAATATAGAATATACATTTCATTTTAATCTCAAAAAAAGCACACCTAAAGCCGTTTTACGGGAATTTAGGTGTGCTTTTTAATTTTTAAACTTATACTGACAAAATAAACTTAAAGTTAATATCCTTTTCGGACAAGCGGTATTTTTCCATAAGTTCGGGACCGCAGGAATTGGAACCGATACCCGAAACTTTATAATCCACCCTTACCTGTGTTCCGTCAGACTTTTTAAGTTGGTCGGTATGGTTTGCAAAGTCGATAGATTGGATGCTGTGATGCAAAACACTGATTTCCATATTATCCGCACGGAATTCAAGCGAATTATCAATATTAAGCAATTTACAGTCGGTATGGTTGCCGTGTTCTTGCGGACGGACATAGTTTACATATTCGCCGTCTGCGTTACTGCTATGGAATCCCACAACGCCGTGGTGTGTCATATCACAGTAACTTTCAAGCGGACCGTTTCCGAAGTATGTGAATTTATCGTTTGCGTAAGGAAGTTTAAATTCAAATCCCAAACGGGGTAACCAAACCACATTTTCACGGATTTTACCGTTTAGCAAAACCTTAACCTCGCCGTTTTTGAAAAATTCATAGCAAAGAGTAAAGTTAAAGAAGGGTTTACGTGAAACACCTGCGGAAGATGCGGTAAATGTAACCTTATTATCCTTTGCTTCGCAGTCGTAAATTTTAGTAAACACACAGTCAAAGTTTTCGCCTTGCCAAATGTTTGTTCTGTCCCATAATGCCCTTACATTTCGGTCATTGTCGGTAGTGGCACGGAAATAAGACAGTTTGGCGGGTTCTAAAAGTTGTTCTTTTCCATTCTTAATAATACTTACAAAATTTCCCGTTTGTTTAGACAAAACATAGCAAAAATCATTACCCTTTGCGGTGATTTCAAATTCACCGTCGGTAACATTAAGCGGCTCTCCCTGTACCTCTGTCTTTTTAACAGTTACGGGCAACTGTTCTTGTAAAACGCCTAGTTCGAAACCGTTATTGTCTAACATTCTAACGCTTACATAACAACCTAATTTGCAGGTTTCGGGAAGTTTTGCGGTTAATGCAACTGCGGTTTCTTCACCCGGCTTGGCGGTAAGAGCTATGCTCTGTTTTTCTACTGTTTCTCCGTCTGCCGTAATTTCGTATAGGAAAGAATAGTTTTCAAATGAAGTAAAATCAAAACAGTTTTTAATATAAAGGTTGCCATTTTCCACCCTAATACGGAAAGGTGCGTAGGCAGTTTTAATTTCATAAGTGCCTGCTTTAAAACTGCGGTCGGAAAATACCATACCGTCACAGCAGAAGTTGCCTTCGTGTGTGAGTTCGGTTTTAAAATCACCACCGTATTTTTGAACACCGTTATCCAAAACAACGTGGTCAGCCCATTCCCAAACACAACCGCCGATAAGTTTTTTGTTAGCGTATATTGCCTTCCAATAATCCCAAACATCACCGGGACCGTTACCCATTGCATGGGCATATTCGCACATAAATACCGGTTGTTTAATATTATCGTCATTTGCCCAATTTTCAATAGTGTCAACAGCGGGATACATCATGGAGAATACATCCGTATTATCGGGTGTACCTTTTCTCGAAGCGTCTTCACAATGCGCTAAACGGACCTTGTCACGCTCTTTCAGCCATTCAATCATATCGTGCTGATTTTCGCCGAATCCGCTTTCGTTACCGGTTGACCACATAATAATGGAAGTATGAATTTTATCACGCTCGTAAGCACGTTCCATACGGTTTAAAAATTCATTTTTCCACTGTTTGTTTACACAAGGCCAATCGTTAGAATCAACGTCAAAGCAGTAACTCACATTGGCAAAACGCCTTAAAAATCCGTGGGTTTCAATATCGGTTTCAAGTATTACATAAAGACCTAGTTCATCGCAGTAATCCAAGAATTTAGGTGACGGCGGATAGTGGGAAGTTCTAACGGTATTTATATTAAGCGACTTAATAAGTTTTAAATCGTTTAATATATCCTCGTCCGACATTGTCCAACCCTTTTCCGGGTGGGTATCGTGGTGGTTTACACCCTTAAGTTTAACCGGAGTACCGTTTATTAAAAGTTCGTAATCGGCGGAAATTTCTATTGTTCTAAAGCCGATTTTTCGGGTGATTGTTTCCCCTGCCGAATAAATCTTTACGGTATAAAGATTAGGTGTTTCGGCGGTCCATTTTTTAGGGTTTGCAATTTCAAAGGTCGCCTTGCCGTTTTCAGAATTGCCCGAATTTAAAAGTATATCCCCGTCAAATACCTCTGCTTTAAAATCTTTGTCAGCAGTACAAATTATTTTATTATCTTCGGTTTTAATATCTAAATCAAAAATATGTCCTTTATTACGTGAAAGGATATATACATCCCTGAAAATACCGTTAAAACGGAAAGCGTCCTGGTCTTCAAGGTAACTTCCCGCACACCATTTGCGAACATACACTCTA
This sequence comes from uncultured Clostridia bacterium, assembly GCA_946006915.1. Lineage (GTDB taxonomy): Bacteria > Bacillota > Clostridia > Oscillospirales > Acutalibacteraceae > UBA737. Next base: position 6,777 of record CAMFZK010000010.1, on the reverse strand, counting down.
ACAGTATTAGTTCCCTTTTGAACATAATCGGTTATATCAAATTCCGCCATAAGCCGGCTTCCCTGTGAAAATCCCACATATTTACCGTTTATGTAAACTTCCGCAACAGAAGAAACACCCTCAAATACGAGGTAGGAGTTACGGCTGTTATCCGTAATTTCAAATTCACGTTCATAAATACCAACAGGGTTAATATCCGGCACATAGGGAGGGTCGCAAGGGAACGGATAGTTAACATTAGAATAATTCGGATTTTCATAACCTTTCAGTTGCCAGCAGGACGGAACGGTGATTTTGTCCCACGTTTTTACTTCTTTTACTTTGTCACCGTTTTCAAAAAATGCAAAATTCCACTCGCCGTTTAAATTAAGGTATTCTGCACCTTCGGGAATATACCAACTGCGCGGGTTTAATCTGTTTTCACTTGTTTTTAAAGGGTTTTCATAAATTCTCATAAACTTGCCTTCCTTTATTACTAATTTTTAATTTCATTTAAACTGCTGCGATACTCAACAGGTGTAACTTCCATAATAGTTTTAAAAGCACGGTTAAATGAGCGAATGGTTCCAAATCCGACATATTCCGAAATATCCGATATTTTCATATCTGTTTCACGCAAAAAACTTAATGATTCCGAAACCCGCATATTATTTATATACTCGTTAAAATTTTGACCTAACCGTTTGTTTATTATATGGGAAACATAGTATTTACTTAAATGCAGCTTTTCCGAAACAGTTTCAAGTGTTATATCGTTTTTAAAATTATTAGAGCAAAATTCTACAATATCGTAAAATGCAGAAGTTTTGTTTTTATCCGCTATTTTAAGGTTTAAAAGCGGTAATATCTTACCCATCAATACATTTATATAACCGCAAACAGTCAATTTGTTATATTCTGTATCGGCGGCACTCATTTTAGCGAATATGGATTTTAACTCGTTTTCCTCATTGGATAAAATACAATTTCTGTCAGGTATGCTTTTTGATATCAAAGAAGAATATTCATATATAATATCCGGTGAAAAAATCAAAAGCGCATACTTCCCGTTTTCAACGGTTTTGTAATAATGGACTTGATTCGGAAAGGAAATAAACATATCTCCCGGCTTCAATATATAACTGTTCTTATCCGCATACGCCACACATTTGCCGCTAATTACATACACTATTTCTAATTCCTTGTGGAGATGTACAAGCGGTGAAAGATCAGTAACTTCGCTTTTGCATTCAATGGCAAGTTTTCTGTTTTCATAAAAAACATCCATTTCCCCACCCCCCCGTATATATGCATTTTTCTTAGATATCCCGATTAAAATCATAAGCACATTGTATCTAATAAATGCCATCTTGTCAATAATTTTTTAAATGTATGTATATAATCAATTCAAGTTTTAAAACAGTTAATTTCTAATTTATAAAATAACAACATTTGTCTATAAATTGTGCTAAAATTTACTTGAAAAAACAAATCAATAATTGTACTATTAGCATATAAAAGCGCACTAAAATTTAATTATTTTTATAAATATTGAGGAGTAGTACTATGAAAAAAAGTTTTGCAGTTATCGGCTACGGCGGTCAAGGTGCTTGGCACACACGCCAAATACTTGCAAGCGATGTTGCCGAACTTACAGGTGTTTATGATATTGACCCCGCTAAAAACGCTCTTGCCGAAAAGAACGGTATTCACGCATACGCCTCTTTTGGGGACGTTTTAGCGGACAGCAAGGTGGAAACAGTTGTAATTTCCGTTCCTAATGACGACCACAAGGAACTTGTTGTAAAGTCACTCCTGGCAGGTAAAAATGTAATTTGCGAAAAACCGGTTGAAATGGCGGTTTCCGCTTTTGACGAAATGACCGACGCTGCAAACAAATCCGGCAAACTTTTTACGGTACACCAAAACAGACGTTGGGATGTTGACTATTTGGCGATGAAGAAAATTGTCGAATCGGGCGAAATAGGTGAACTTATAAATATTGAGTCACGTGTTCACGGTTCACGCGGTATACCGAGTGACTGGCGCTGCACCAAAGCACAGGGCGGCGGTATGATTCTTGACTGGGGCGTACATCTTATTGACCAAATTATGCAGATAATTAAAGAAAAGGTTGTAAGAATTTACTGCACCGAAACCCATATTACCAATTCCGAAGTTGATGACGGATTTAAACTTACAATGTATTTTGAAAGCGGAAAAACCGCTTATGTAGAAGTAGGTACATATAACTTTATTGCAATGCCGCGTTTTTATTTGCAATGCAAGAGCGGTAGTGCAATTATTGAGGATTGGCAAAAGAATGCCCGGGTTGCACGTATGAAAGCGTGGAACGAAAAAGAGGTTCTTCCCGTGCAGACTGCGGCAGGAATAACCAAAACAATGGCACCGCGTGATGAAATTACCCTTGATATTCACGAAGCAGACCGCCCGGTAAGCGATGTTCACGATTTTTACCGCAACTTCTGTGCCGCACTTGACGGCAAAGAAGAACTTGCGATTACACATAACGAAGTTCGCCGTGTTATGCAGGTTATGGAGGCATGTTTCGAATCTTCCGCTAAAAATCAAGCGATTGAGGTAAATATATAAGTGTTACGGCTTGCGACTGTAGGAACAAGTAATATAACCGATAAGTTTTTATCCGCCTGCCGTTTAACAGGGCGGTATGAACTGCATACCTGTTATTCAAGAACACTTGAAACCGGTAAAGAATTTGCCCGCACACAAGGTTTTAAATTCTTTTCAAACGATTTAACAGAAGTGGCACAAAATCCGCAAATTGATGCGGTTTATATCGCTACACCTAATATTTTTCATTACGAACAAAGCAAACTCTTTTTGCAAAACGGCAAACACGTTATTTGTGAAAAACCGATTACCACAAACCAAAAAGAGTATGACGAGTTGCTGTCGCTTGCAAACAAAAACAATGTTATTTACATTGAAGCAATTATTTCCCACCACTCTAAAGGTCGAAAAATATTGCTTGAAAACTTGAAAGAAATCGGCATTATTTCGCAGGTTAGGATTGATTTTTGCCAACTCTCAAGCCGATACGAACGCTTTAAAAAGGGTGAACATGTCAATATTTTTGATATGTCCCTTGCCGCAGGCACACTTATGGATTTAGGGGTTTACTGTGTATATGCGGCGGTAGATTTGTTCGGTGTTCCCAATAATATTTCGGCTTATGCCGTTTTTGCCGAAAACGGTGCAGACCTTTCGGGCGGAGCAATTTTTGAATATAAAAACTTTCCCGCTATGCTTTCTTACAGCAAAATCGGCGGGTCGGCTATCGGTTCGGAAATAATCGGAGACCTGGGTGTAATAAAAATCGGCTCTGTATCCCAATTTGCCGATATTTCACTTGTGAAAAACGGAAAAGAGCAACTTCTTTTGGGGACACCCGACCGAGCCGAAGTAATGCGTGGCGAGGCGGAAAAATTTGCCGATTACATTGAAAATTTCGACACCTTTTCAAACGACTATAAAGCAACCTGTGAATTAACGCATAATGTCCAAACTCAAATGGACTTAATAAAGCAAACTGCAAAAATAAAATATTAGATAAAGGAGTCATATTTATGAAACTTGGTATTGTAAGCGCAATTTATGACGGTTTCACCTTTGAAGAGGCCGTTGAAAACGCCGTGGAAAACGGTTGCAAGTGTATGGAAGTTGCTTGTTGGCCGCAAGGTAAAGCAGAAAGAAGATATGCAGGCGTAAGCCATATTGATGTTGACAATACATCAGCCGATTACATTGCATATATCAAGGATTTCTGTGCTAAAAAGGGCATTGAAATTTCTTCACTTGCTTTCTACCCCAACACAATGGACGGTAACATCGAAAAAAGAAACGCCGCTATAGAGCATCTTAAAAAGGTTATCAATATGAGTTCTCTTTTAGGTGTTAATATGGTTACCACCTTTATCGGCAGAGACCAAAACAAAACCGTAGAAGAAAATTTGGAATTATTTAAAGAAATTTGGCCGCCTATTATTAAATTTGCCGAAGAAAAGGGCGTTAAGGTTGCTATTGAAAACTGCCCTATGCTTTTCGGTGCAGACCAATGGCCGGGCGGACAGAATTTGTTTACCACCCCTGCTTTGTGGCGCAAGATGTTTGAACTCTTACCGAGTGATAATTTCGGCATTAACTATGACCCCAGCCACTTTATTTGGCAGCAGATTGATTATATTAAACCCCTTTACGAATTTAAAGATAAAATCTTCCACGTTCATTTTAAGGATATTAAAATTTATCCCGATAAACTTAACGATGTAGGTATAATGGGTTATCCGCTCCAATATATGAGCCCGAAACTTCCGGGACTTGGTGATGTTGACTGGGGCAAATATGTTTCGGCACTTACCGATATAGGTTATAACGGATATACCTGTATTGAAGTTGAAGACAAAGCATTTGAAAGTTCTAAAGAACGTATTTTGGATTCGGTTGAATTGAGTTGTCGCTATATGCGCCAGTTCGTAATATAAAATAATTTTAGGAGGAAAACAAAAATGGCCGAAATAGCAGGATTAGATGCATTTAAAGAAAATCAAGAAAAAACAGTTATTGATGCATCAAAAAAGGTTAAAATCGGTATTATCGGAACAGGTTGGATTGCAGAGGCACACGTAAATTCATACAAGAATATGCCTGATGTCGAAATTGTTGCAATGGCAGACCTTATCCCCGGAAAAGCAGAAGCATTTGCTGAAAAATTCGGCATTGAAAACTGCCGTTTTTATGAAAGCGATGAAGCATTATTAGCTGCAGAAAAGAATTTGGACGGTGTAAGTATTTGTACTTATAACGGTACACACGCTTCTTGTGCAATTAACGCTCTTAATGCAGGCATTAATGTTATGCTTGAAAAGCCCTTTACCGTAACCCTTGAAGAAGCAGTTGAAGTTATGAAAGCTGAAAAGAAGAGCGGTAAGATTCTCACCATCGGTTTCCAACCCAGAATGAGCGAGAATATGAAAATGATTAAGAAAATTGTCGATTCGGGCGAACTTGGTAAGGTTTATTACTTACAAGCAGGCGGCGGACGCAGAAGAGGTATTCCTACTCCTTTCGGCACTACATTCATTGAAAAAGAAACTGCAGGTATCGGTGCTGTAGGTGACATCGGTTCTTATTCGCTTGATATGCTTTTAGGTGCTGTCGGTTATCCGAAGCCGCTTACCGTTTCGGGCTACAAGTCCGCTTTCTTCGGTCAGGACCCCGCTTACTATCCCACACATCCCGAATATGCCGAAAAATTCGGTGTTGACGATTTTGCCGCTGCTTTCGTTCGTTTAGAGGGTGACATTATCCTTGACTTCCGTATTTCGTGGGCAATGAATATGGACACCTGCGGTGACGCACTTATTTTGGGAACAAAGGGCGGTTTGCGTATCCCCTCTACTGAATGTTGGAACGGTGAGTTTGATACTCCTCTTAAAGTTTACAAAACTTTAGGTGACCAAACGATTGAATACACTGTACCGCTTAAGCCAAAAGAGGATTTGTTCGCCAAGAAACTTCGTGCATTTGTTGACTCCATTAAGGAAGGCGGCGAGCCAACCGTTCCTTCAAGCGAAATTCTCTACAATCAAGCAATTATCGACGGTATTATCAAATCTGCCGATTGCGGTCACGAAGTTGAAATCAATATTCCGGAAATTTAATTTAACTAAATAATATAGGTAGCACCAAAAGGGCTACCTGCATTTTAAAAGGAGATATGTATTATGTATGATTTTCCAATCGCATTACAACTTTATTCTATTAGAGATAATATGGAGTCCGATTTTGAAGGCACTTTAAGAAAAGTTAAAGCATTAGGTTATGACGGTGTTGAATTTGCCGGCCTTTACGGCAAAAGTGCTGCCGAAGTTAAAAAAATGTGCGATGAAATCGGTCTTAACCCCCTTTCCGCACACGTTCCTTACGTCGAACTTTTAAAGGGTGATGAAACCTTTAAAACTTATGCCGAAATCGGCTGTAAATACATTGTAATTCCGTGGATTGGCGAAGAGTATCTCGCAGGCGGTGAGAAAAACGCCGAATTTAACCAAAACATTAAAATGTTTAGCGAATTTGCAAATAAATACGGTATGAAACTTTGCTACCATAACCATGATTTTGAATTCCAAACGGTTGACGGAGAATACAAACTCGACCGCCTTTACAGCGACAATACCGCAGAAGTTCTTTTACCCCAACTTGATACTTGCTGGGTAAATGTAGGCGGCGAAAACCCTGCCGAATACATTCGCAAATATTCCGGCAGAATAGAAATTGTTCACCTTAAAGATTTTGTTGGCAGTAAGAGTGCTAATATGTACGGACTTATCGGAACAGATAAGGAAGAACAAAAAGCAGAAACTACTCAGTTTGAACTTCGTCCGGTAGGTAGCGGTGTTCAAGATTTCCCTGCAATACTTGAAGCTTGCAAAGACGTTAATGCCAAATGGGTAATCGTTGAACAAGACGAACCAAGTATGGGTAAAACCCGCCTTGAATGTGCAGAAAGTAGTATTAACTATCTTAAATCTATTTTTTAATTTGCTTCAATTATAAATCATCATATTTTTAATGGGTTGCCACACAGTGAGCAATGTCATTAAGTTGAGAAATTGAGAATAAAAAACAAAGAAATAAAACACACTTGGGGCCGAAAAACAGCTTTAAGTGTGTTTTTATGTGAAAAAATGGTTTTTGTTTCCAATGTTGGGGTATATAAAAAATTTCCCCTAACACTTATAAAAAGTCAGAATTTAA
>CAMFZK010000009.1 GCA_946006915.1 uncultured Clostridia bacterium | reverse complement strand
ATTCCTCTACGTCTCGTGGGCTCGGAGATGTGTATAAGAGACAGGTGTTATCATTCATAGGTACGCTGTGGAAATATGGCGTAAAAACATGCGTTGATGCAGGAGGTGGCCCGTCAAGAACGGGGAAATTTCTGCGGAGTATGTCCGATTTTAAACCGGGCGAAAGAATTAGGAGTACATAGGAAACTTGCGACCTTATGTACAACGGCAAAGCGATTTGCCGTCCGGAATTGACTGTAACCCCAGCAATCCGGTTTTATATTGTGCAGTGAAGAAATACACGGCACGGTGTAAGTTTTGCCCGCCAACTATTTAAGGAGGCGAATTTCACATGGCAGTGAAAGAAAAAATTCGAATTCGAATTAAAGGTTACGACCACGCGCTTGTAGACCAGTCTGCAGAAAAAATTGTAGAAACCGCTAAACGTACAGGTGCAAGGGTATCAGGTCCCGTACCGCTACCCACCGAAAAAGAAGTTGTAACAATCCTTCGTGCTGTACACAAATATAAAGACAGCCGCGAACAGTTCGAAATGAGAACACACAAACGGCTTATAGACATTATAAGACCTTCCAACAAAACTGTTGAAGCGTTAACAAGTCTTGAGCTTCCCGCCGGTGTGGAAATTGAAATTAAACTCTAATCGAGTTAGTTTCAATACAGATGTTAGACAGTAGATGTTAGATTGCGGTGTGCCGTCGGCACATTATATAAGTCGGTTTTCCGATACTTCTTTCTAATTTCTAAAATCCAACTTCTAAATTCACACTTACGGTCAAGTTGGGAAAATCCCAACCAATAACCAAAGGAGGAAAAAACAATGCAAAAAGGTATCGTTGGCAAGAAGCTCGGTATGACCCAGCTTTTCGATGCAAACGGAAACGTTGTTCCGGTTACTGTTATTGAAGCAGGCCCCTGTGTTATTTCACAGAAGAAAACAATCGAGAACGACGGTTACGAAGCAGTTCAAATCGGCTACGGCGATTTGAAAGCAAACAAAGTAAACAAGCCGATGAAAGGTCACTTCGCAAAAGGCGACGTTGCTCCGAAGAAGGTTCTTCGTGAGTTCCGTTTTGATGACATCAGCGCTATGAACGTTGGCGACATCATCAAAGCAGACGTATTTGCAGAAGGCGACACGGTAGATGTAAGAGGTACTTCAAAAGGTAAAGGTTACGCAGGTGTTGTAAAACGCTGGAACTTTGGCCGTCTTAAAGAATCTCACGGTACAGGCCCTGTACACCGTCACGGCGGCTCTTTGGGTGTTATTGACCCCGCAAGAGTATTCAAGGGCAAAAGAATGGCAGGACATCTCGGTAATGAACGTGTAACCGTTCAGAACTTGAGTGTAGTTAAGGTTGACGCAGAAAAGAATATCATCGCCGTCAAAGGCGCTGTTCCCGGTCCTAAGGGCGGAATTGTAGTTCTTTTCGACAGCGTTAAAGCTTAAGGGAAGGAGAGTATCATATTATGCCTAATGTAGCAGTACTAAATATGGCAGGCGAAAATGTAGGTAACATTACATTAAGCGACGCTGTATTCGGAATTGAACCCAACGCAGTTGTTATGCACGCTGCAGTTGTAAACTACCTTGCAAATCAAAGACAAGGCACACAGTCCACTCTCACCCGTACAGAAGTTTCCGGTGGTGGCAGAAAGCCTTGGAGACAAAAGGGAACCGGTCACGCAAGACAGGGTTCAACAAGAGCTCCCCAATGGAGACACGGTGGTATTGTTCACGCACCGAAGCCGAGAGATTATTCATACTCTCTCAACAAAAAGGTTAAGCGACTTGCACTTAAATCCGCTTTGTCTGACAAAGTTATCGGCGGTAACCTCATCGTTCTTGATGAATTAAAACTCGATACTTACAAGACCAAAGTTGTAGCCGACTGCTTAAACGCTATCGGCGCAGGAAAGAAAGCACTTATCGTACTCGAAAACAACGATGCATTCGCAGTTAAGAGTATCGCAAACATTAAAGGTGCTAAGTCTGCTCAAATCAACACAATCAACACCTATGACGTTATCAACGCAGATACTTTGGTAATCGTTAAGGGTGCTGTAGCAAAACTTGAGGAGGTATATGCATAATGAAACTCGCACAGGATATCATTATTGCTCCGGTTATTACCGAAAAGAGCATGTCGGGAATTGCCGACAAGAAATACACCTTCAAGGTAGCAAAAGACGCTAACAAAATTCAAATCGCAGAGGCATGCGAAAAACTTTTCAAGGTTAAAGTTGCAAAAGTTAATACAATCAGTGTACGTGGTAAGGAAAAGCGTATGGGCCGTTACAGCGGTTATACTGCTTCCTGGAAGAAAGCAATCGTTACATTGAAAGCAGATTCTAAGCCGATTGAATTCTTTGACGGTCTTATCTAAACAAAGAGTTTTGCTTGGAAATGGCTATCAGAATCTTTGGCGGCGTTCCGCCTAAAGAAAAGTAGCGAAATTTCCGGTGATGTATGAAGTCGCAAAGCGGCTTCGCTAAGCCAAAATAGGAGAGTGAAATAAAAATGGCTATCAAACACTACAAGCCGACTACTAACGGTCTGCGTAATATGACAACTATGGATTATTCCTGCTTGTCTAAAGTAGAACCCGAAAGAAGTTTGCTTGAGCCGATTAAAAAGAATGCCGGCAGAAACAGCTACGGCAGAATTACCGTTCGCCATCGCGGCGGCGGAAATAGAAGAAAGTACAGAGTTATCGATTTCAAGAGAAACCGTTTCGGTATCCCCGCTACTGTTCAAACTCTTGAATACGACCCGAACCGTTCGGCTTTCATCGCCCTTATTCAATATGAAGACGGCGTTAAGAGTTACATCATCGCTCCTCAGGATTTAAAGGTTGGCGATGTTATCGTAAGCGGTCCCGATGCCGACATTAAACCCGGTAACGCACTTCCGCTTAACAATATCCCGGTTGGTACTTTCATTCACAATATCGAACTTTACCCCGGTAAGGGCGCACAACTTGCCCGTTCCGCAGGTAATATGGCACAACTTATGGCTAAAGAAAACGGTATGGCACTTCTTCGTTTGCCTTCCGGCGAACTTCGCAACGTACCGGTTAACTGTATGGCAACTGTTGGTGTTGTTTCTAATCCGGAACACGCTAACATTAACTACGGTAAAGCAGGCCGTAAACGCCACATGGGTTGGAGACCTACCGTTCGCGGTTCTGTAATGAACCCCTGTGACCACCCCCACGGCGGTGGTGAAGGTAAGTCACCTATCGGCCGTCCCGGCCCTGTAACTCCTTGGGGTAAACCTACCCTCGGTTACAAAACCCGTAAGAAAAATAAGCAAAGCAATAAATATATTGTTAAGCGTCGTAAATAGTCCACGAAAGGAGATTGAATTATGGGAAGAAGCATTAAAAAAGGCCCTTATGTGCAACCTGTTTTGCTTAAAAGGGTATTAGAAATGAATGAAGCCGGCGAAAAAAGAGTTCTTAAAACTTGGAGCCGTTCATCAACCATATTCCCCGATTTCGTCGGACACACCTTTGCAGTACATGACGGTCGCAAACACGTACCGGTTTATGTAACAGAGGATATGGTTGGACACAAACTCGGTGAATTTGCACCGACAAGAACATTCAAAGGCCACGCAGGTTCTAAAACCAGCGGTAAGTAAGCGGCTGAAAGGAGAGTTTAACTATGGAAGCAAGAGCAGTTTTAAAATATGCTCGTATTTCACCCCGCAAGGTGAAGGTTGTTATGGATTTAATCCGTAACCAAGATGCTGACAAAGCTATGGCTATACTCAAATTTACTCCTAAGTCCGCTTGCGAGTATTTAGAGAAGCTTTTAGCGTCAGCTATTGCAAACGCAGAAAACAACCACAATATGGACGTTTCACGTCTTTATGTTGCCGAATGCTTTGTTTGTCCCGGACCTACTCTTAAGAGAATTCGTCCGAAAGACCACGGCAGAGCACACCGCATCTTAAAGAGAACAAGCCATATGACTATCGTTCTTAAAGAACGTGAAATCTAAAGAGGAGGTTTAAGTTATGGGTCAGAAAGTTAATCCGCACGGTTTACGTGTAGGTGTTATCAAAAACTGGGACTCACGTTGGTTTGCCAAAGACAACGTTTTCGGTGATACTTTGGTTGAGGACTACAACCTCCGTAAATACCTCAAGAAAACACTTTATTCTGCAGGTATTGCAAAAATCGAAATCGAACGTGATGACAAGCGTGTGAGATTACACATCCACTGCGCTAAACCGGGTATGGTAATCGGACGTAACGGTAGTGAAATTGAAAAACTCCGTGAAAATTGCCAAAAAATGCTCGGCAAACCGGTAATTGTTAACATTGTTGAAATCAAGAATCCGGATGCAGATGCTCAGTTAGTTGCTGAAAACATTGCAACACAACTTGAAAAACGTATTTCTTTCCGCCGCGCTATGAAACTTGCCATTGGCAGAGCAATGCGTCTTGGCGTAAAGGGTATCAAAACTCAGGTTTCGGGCCGTCTCGGCGGTGCTGAAATCGCAAGAAGCGAACAGTATCACGAAGGAACAATCCCGCTTCAAACTTTAAGAGCCGACATTGACTACGGTTTTGCCGAAGCAGACACAACCTATGGTAAAATCGGCGTTAAGGTTTGGATTTATAAGGGCGAAGTTCTTGCTGATAATCGCAGAACTAAAAAAGAAGGAGGAGCCCGCTAATGTTAATGCCTAAGCGTGTAAAATACCGTAGAGTACACCGCGGTCGTTTGACCGGTAAAGCTCTCAGAGGTAATACAGTAACACACGGTGATTTCGGTCTTCAGGCAACTGAACCTGCGTGGATTACCTCAAACCAAATCGAAGCTGCCCGTATTGCTATGACTCGTTACATCAAACGTGGTGGTAAAGTTTGGATTAAAATCTTCCCCGATAAGCCGATTACCGAAAAACCTGCCGAAACTCGAATGGGTTCAGGTAAGGGCTCACCGGAATATTGGGTAGCGGTTGTTAAGCCGGGCCGCGTTATGTTTGAAATCGGCGGTGTTAGCGAGGAATTAGCTCGTGAAGCTATGCGTCTCGCTGCTAACAAACTTCCTATTAAGTGTAAGTTTGTAACCAAACAGGAAATGGGTGGTGAGCAGTAATGAAAGCAAAGGAAATAAGAGAAAATACTTTACCTGAACTCAATGAGCAGTTGGCAAAGTTAAAGGAAGAATTATTCAACCTTCGTTTCCAACTCGCCATTAATCAGCTCGAAAACCCAATGCGTATAACCGCTGTCAAGAAAGATATCGCTCGCATTAAGACAATTATTCGCGAAAACGAAATCAAAGACAGCAAGAATGCTTAATTTTGGGAGGTAAAGCGAGATGAGCGAAAGAAACCTTCGTAAAACAAGAGTTGGTATTGTTGCCAGCGACAAAATGGATAAAACCGTTGTAGTTGCTATTCAAGACAACGTAAAACACCCGCTCTACAAGAAGATTATCAAAAACACTATCAGACTTAAAGCTCATGATGAAAATAATACCTGTGGCGTAGGCGACAGAGTGCTTATTATGGAAACCAGACCGCTTTCTAAAGATAAAAGATGGCGTGTGGTAGAAATCATCGAAAAGGCGAAGTAAGTCTTACAAGGAGGAAACCACTGTGATACAACAACAGAGTTACCTCAAGGTGGCTGACAATACCGGTGCAAAAGAAATTATGTGCATCCGTGTTCTTGGCGGCTCCAGAAGGAGGTATGCCAACATCGGCGATGTTATCGTTGCTTCTGTTAAGAAAGCTGCTCCCGGCGGCACAGTTAAGAAGGGCGACGTAGTAAAGGCAGTTGTAGTTCGTTCTGCAAAAGGTCTTCGCCGTAATGATGGCACATACATCAGATTTGACGAAAATGCGGCTGTTATCATCCGTGATGACAAAAACCCCCGCGGTACCCGTATTTTTGGACCTGTAGCCCGTGAGCTTCGTGAGAAAGATTATACTAAAATCCTTTCTCTTGCTCCGGAAGTACTTTAATGGGAGGTATTGAAAATGAGTAAACTTCACATTAAAACAGGTGATACCGTAGTACTCCTTACAGGAGACAAAAAAGACCGCAACAAAACCGGTAAGGTTCTTGAGGTTAGCCCCAAAGAGGGTAAAGTAATCGTAGAAGGCATCAATATGGTTAAAAAGCACGCTAAACCACGCAAAGCCGGTGACCCTTCGGGTATTATTGACACCGAAAGCGCAATTTACGCTTGCAAAGTACAACTTGTATGCCCCAAATGTAACAAACCGACCAGAGTAGGCACAAAAGTTTACGAAGACGGTAAAAAAGACCGCTACTGCAAAAAGTGCGGCGAAACATTCTAAGAGTAGGAGGAACAGACTATGTCAGTATTGGCTAATGAATATAAATCGTCGGTTGCTCCAGCACTTATGAAGAAATTCGGCTACAAGAGCGTAATGCAAATCCCCAAGCTCGAAAAAGTAGTTATAAATGTTGGTGCCGGCGAGGCAAAAGACAATTCTAAAGTTATTGACGCTATCGTTAATGATTTAGGTAAAATCACCGGTCAAAAGGCAGTTCCCTGCCGTGCTAAAAAGTCGGTAGCGAACTTTAAACTCCGTGAGGGTATGCCTATCGGTGCAAAAGTTACACTTCGTGGCGAGCGTATGTATGAATTTGTTGAAAGACTTTTCAATGCAGCACTCCCCCGTGTACGTGACTTCAGAGGAATTAACCCCAACGCTTTCGATGGCCGTGGCAACTACGCTATGGGTATCAAAGAACAATTGGTATTCCCTGAAATCGAATATGATAAAATCGACAAAGTACGTGGTATGGATATTATTTTCGTTACCACTGCTAACACAGATGAAGAGGCCCGTGAGTTATTAACTCTTATGGGTGCTCCGTTTGCGAAGTAAGGAGAAGGAATTATGGCTAAAACTGCTATGAAAATCAAACAGGCACGTCCTGCAAAGTTTTCTACAAGAGAGTACAACAGATGTAAAATCTGTGGTCGCCCCCACGCTTATCTTCGCAAGTACGGCATCTGCCGTATATGCTTCAGAGAACTCGCTTACAAAGGCGAAATCCCCGGAGTTAAGAAGGCAAGCTGGTAAGGTAAACGAAGGAGGTTGACGGCATGCAAATTACCGATACAATCGCTGATATGCTTACGAGAATTCGTAATGCTTCTTCAGCAAAACATGATTCGGTAGATATCCCTGCGTCTAATGTAAAAAAGGCAATCGCTCAAATTTTGCTTGACGAAGGATATATTACAAGCTTTAACGTCGAAGAAGACGGAAAGCAAGGCGTAATTCATATTACTTTGAAATACGGCCAAAACAAATCGCAAATCATCAACGGCATTCGCAGAGTTTCGAAGCCAGGTTTGCGTATCTACACAAATGTAGAGGATATGCCTAAGGTTATGAAAGGCCTTGGTATAGCAATTCTTTCCACCTCTAAAGGTATTATGACAGACAAAGCAGCTCGCAAAGCCAATGTTGGCGGCGAAGTACTTGCTTTCGTTTGGTAAGGAGGTAACGTTCAATGTCAAGAATAGGAAAGAAACCGATTGCAATTCCTGCCGGTGTTGATGTTAAAATCAACGGTTCTGAAGTTACCGTTAAAGGACCTAAGGGCGAATTAAAAAACACCTTCAATGCTGATATGAGCATTGCTATGGAAAACAATGAAATTATTGTTACCCGCCCTTCAGACGATAAAGAACACCGTGCATTACACGGTCTTACCCGTACACTTATCGCCAATATGGTTGAGGGTGTATCCAACGGTTACAAAAAAGAACTCGAAGTTAACGGTGTAGGTTACCGTGCACAAAAGCAGGGCAAAAACTTAGTTATGAACTTAGGTTACTCACATCAGGTTATTATGCCTGAAGTTGACGGTATTACCATTGAAGTACCTAACAACAACTCGATTATTATTAGCGGTGCCGATAAGCAAAAGGTTGGCCAATTTGCTGCGGAAGTACGTGAAAAACGTCCCCCCGAACCCTACAAGGGCAAAGGTATTAAGTACGTTGACGAACACATCCGCCGTAAAGAAGGTAAAGCCGCTAAGGGTGGAAAGAAATAAAAAAGGAGTGTATAAACCATGGTTACCAGACCAAACAGCAATGAGGCAAGACTTAAACGTCACGCTCGTGTACGTTCTAAGATCAGCGGTACAGCCGCTTGCCCCCGCCTTGATGTATTCCGCTCCAACAGCAATATTTACGCCCAGCTTATCGACGATGTAAACGGCGTTACTCTCGCCGCTGCTGCTTCCAACGAAAAAGATTTCGGTGCAAACGGCGGCAACAAAGAGGGTGCTCGCAAGGTTGGACAGTTAATTGCTGAACGTGCCGTTTCTAAGGGCATCTCCGAGGTTGTTTTTGACCGCGGCGGATACATTTATCACGGCCGTGTCAAGGAGCTTGCCGAAGGAGCCCGCGAGGGCGGCCTCAAGTTCTAATAAGGAGGAATACTTTTGGCTACAAATATTGACGCATCAACATTAGATTTAAAAGAGCGTGTAGTTTCTATTAACCGTGTTTCTAAAACCGTAAAGGGCGGACGTATTATGAAATTCTCCGCTTTGGTTGTAGTAGGTGACGGTAACGGTATCGTTGGCTTCGGACTTGGTAAAGCAGGCGAAGTTCCGGACGCTATCCGTAAAGGAATTGAAGACGCTAAGAAAAACCTTATTAAAGTTTCTTTAAAAGGTACAACAATCCCGCACGAAGTTATCGGCGAATTCGGCGCAGGCCGTGTTCTTATGAAACCCGCTGCTCCCGGTACCGGTGTTATTGCCGGCGGTGCAGTTCGTGCCGTTGTTGAAATGGTGGGTATCAGCGATATCCGTACAAAAGCTTTACGTTCAAACAATCCTTGCAACGTAGTACGTGCAACCATTCAAGGTTTAGCATCACTTCGTAGCGCTGAACAAGTTGCGGCTGTCCGCGGCAAGTCAGTTAAGGAAATCGTAGGTTAAGGAGGAGCAGCATTATGGCAACAAAAAAGGCTGCAGGCCTCAAAGTAACACTCGTTAAGAGTACAATCGGTTCTAAAAAGGACCAAATCGCTACTGTAAATGCTCTGGGTCTTAAAAAGGTAGGAGATTCTTCTATCCAACCCGACAATGCACAAACAAGAGGTAAAATCAATAAGGTTTGCCACCTTGTAGAAGCAGTAGAAGTTAAAGCGTAAGTTCGCTTAAACGGTTTTAACCCCGTGAAATAAGCAAGGAGGTGCGAACAATGAAAATGCATGAATTAGCTCCGGCTTTCGGCTCTACAAAAGAGTCAAAGCGTATTGGCAGAGGCCACGGTTCAGGTCAAGGCAAAACTGCGGGCAAAGGCCACAAAGGTCAAAAAGCACGTGCAGGCCGTGGAATAAGAGCAGGTTTTGAAGGCGGTCAAATGCCTTTGCAAAGACGTGTTCCGAAACGTGGTTTCAATAATATTTTCGCTGAAGAATGGGCAGCAATCAATGTTGCCGCTCTTGAAGTGTTCGAAGACAATACTGTTGTAGACGCTGCTGCTTTGGCACAAAAAGGAATAATCAAAAAGGCAAATCTTCCGATTAAGGTTTTAGGTAACGGAAAACTTACCAAGAAGTTGGAAGTTAAACTTAATGCTTATTCTGCATCTGCTGCTGAAAAAATCACTGCTGCCGGCGGAAAGGCTGAGGTGATCTAATGTTAGAGACACTCCGTAATGCCTGGGTGATTAAAGATATCCGTAAAAAGATTTTCTTTACAATCTTTATTATCTTAATCTTCCGCATCGGTTCGGTTATTCCGGTTCCTTATATCGACGTTGCAGCCCTTAAAGCCGCAAATGACGCCGGAACAACCAATGAATTTTTCAGTTACCTGTCTATTTTAACAGGCGGCGGACTTGAGTACGGTGCAATCTTCGCTTTGTCGGTTACCCCGTACATCAACTCTTCAATTATTATCCAACTTTTATGTGTTGCCATTCCCGCTTTGGAACGTCTTTCCAAAGAAGGCGAAGAAGGTCAAAAGAAGTTGGCACAAATTACCCGTATCGCAACCGCAGTGTTGGCGCTTATACAGGGTACGGCATACTTCATTTATTTAAAGAACAGCAGATATTTAAGTGTATCGGGCGGTGCAACCGTATTTGCAGGTATCGTTATTGTGCTTGCATTTACTGCCGGTTCTACACTTGTTATGTGGCTGGGCGAGCGTATTGACGAAAAGGGTATCGGCAACGGTATTTCAATGTTACTTTTCGCAGGTATCTTGTCCCGCGGTCCTCAAGCATTCCAAGCATTGATTGCTTACTGGAAGATGGACAGACAGGTTGCGGTTATTGCAATTATATTGCTTTTCTTGGCTGTAATTATGTTTGTTGTTTGGATGACCCACGCAGAACGCAGAATTCCTGTTCAGTATGCTAAACGTGTTGTCGGCAACAAAATGTACGGCGGTCAAAACACCCATATTCCGATTAAGGTTAATATGTCGGGTGTAATGCCTATCATTTTTGCTTCGTCAATTCTTATGTTACCCACAATGATTTTGTCGTTTATGTCAAACACAGATTCTTCGTGGTACAAATTCCTTTCACTTTTCAGTGTTAGAGGTGTTTTCTACGCAGTAGTTTATTTCTTGCTGATTATCGGTTTTGCGTACTTCTATGCAACCATCCAATTTAATCCTATTGAAATGGCTAATAATTTGCGTAAAAACGGTGGTGCTGTTCCGGGTATACGTCCGGGCAAACCCACATCGGATTTTATTTCAAAAATTTTGTCAAGAATAACCCTTATGGGTGCTATATTCCTTAGCATTATCGCAATACTTCCTATTTTGGTCGGTTCTGTCGGCGGAATTAACATTTCTCTCGGCGGTACATCCCTCTTAATTATGGTTGGTGTTGCACTTGATACAGTTCGTAACCTTGAATCACAAATGATGATGCGTCATTATAAAGGATTCTTGGATTAAGGAGATTTGAAATGAAACTTATACTTTTAGGTGCTCCCGGTGCCGGAAAAGGCACTCAGGCGGAAATTATTTCCGAAAAGTACAATATCCCCACCATTTCTACCGGCAACATTATTCGTGCTGCACTTAAAAACGGTACAGAAATGGGTTTAAAAGCTAAATCTTATATCGATGCAGGAAACCTTGTTCCCGATGATGTTGTAATCGGCATCATTAAGGAACGTCTTTCGGAGGATGACTGCCAAAACGGCTACATTCTTGACGGTTTCCCCCGTACAATTCCCCAAGCCGAAGCGCTTGACACAATGGGCTTCGATATTGATGTTGCACTTTCTATTGAAGTGGCAGACAGCGAAATCGTTAAGCGTATGTCGGGCAGACGTGTTTGTGAAAAATGCGGGGCAAGTTATCACACCGAATATAAGAAACCCGCTAAAGAAGGCGTATGTAACTTCTGCGAAGGTAAATTGGTTATCCGTAAAGATGATGAACCCGAAACGGTTTTAAACCGTCTTAACGTTTATCACGAACAAACCGAACCTTTGAAAGATTACTACAAATCCTGCGGTAAACTTATAACGGTTGAAGGACAGGATGAGGTTGAAGATACAACCCGTTTGGTTCTTGCTGCATTGGAGAAGTAAGTATGGTAGTGCTCAAAACAAGTCGTGAACTCGGCATAATGAAAGAAGCATGCAGAATTTCGGCAGGAGCATTACAAACAGTAGGCAAGGCGGTAGAGCCGGGTGTTACAACATTCGAACTTGACAAATTGGCGGAAGATTACATCAGAAGCCAAGGCGGCGAGCCGAATTTTAAAAACTACCACGGCTATCCTGCTACCGCTTGTATATCAATAAACAACGAGGTTATTCACGGCATTCCTTCTAAAAAGCGTAAAATCTGCGCAGGTGACATTGTAAGTGTTGACCTTGGCGCAAGGTTTGACGGCTATAACGGCGATAATGCTGCCACATTTGCTTGCGGGGATGTATCCGAACAAGCAAAGCGGCTGATGGACGTTACCGAAAATGCCCTTTACGAGGGGATTAAGGCGGCGTGCGTAGGCAACAGAATCGGCGATATAGGAGGCGCAATTCAGAAGTTTGTCGAAAGTGCAGGTTTCTCGGTGGTACGGCAGTATGTCGGTCACGGAATAGGAACCGATCTGCACGAAGCACCCGAAGTTCCGAATTTCGGCACTGCGGGACGCGGAATCCGCCTTTTACCCGGAATGACTTTGGCAATAGAACCGATGGTAAACGCAGGTCACTATGATGTTAAAGTTTTGCCGGACGGATGGACTGTTAAAACCAAGGACGGTTCACTCTCGGCGCATTTTGAACATACGGTTGTTATTACACCCGACGGACCGAAGATTATGACTTTAGTTTGAGGTTTAGTATGGTTGGCAGAATAGTATGTTCTAAAGCGGGACGGGATAAAGGTTATTTTATGATTGTTGTAGGATGCGATGAAAAATTTGTTTACGTTTGTGACGGTAAGGAACGTCCTTTGGAACGTCCCAAACGCAAAAACAAAAAGCATTTGCAGTTTACAAACACCGTTCTTGAAAAAAGTAGTTACAGCACAAACAAATCTTTAAAAAAGGCACTTGCGGTTTTTAAAGATACCGCAAAATTTAAGGAGGAAACGTAATGTCTAAACAGGACATGATAGAGCTTGAAGGCACCGTTGTTGAGGCAATGCCTAATGCAATGTTTAAAGTAGAAATCCAAGGCGGACATCAAATACTTGCTCATATTTCGGGCAAACTTCGTATGAATTTTATACGAATTCTTCCCGGTGATAAAGTAACTGTTGAAATGTCCCCGTACGATCTGTCAAAAGGACGCATTACTTGGCGTTCAAAATAACAGTCAAAATTTGAAGGAGGTATAAACCTAATGAAAGTCAGACCTTCTGTTAAAAAGATTTGCGAAAAATGCAAAATAATTAAGCGTAAAGGCAAAATTATGGTAATTTGCGAAAACCCGAAACACAAACAACGTCAGGGTTAATACGCTTAACGAGAAAAAAATGGAGGTGCTTTGATAAATGGCACGTATTGCTGGTGTTGACCTTCCGAATAACAAAAGAGTTGAAATCGGACTCACATACATTTTCGGAATCGGTCTTACTACATCTAAAAAAATCCTTGCCGATACAGGTATTGACCCTGATATCAGATGTAAGGACTTAACTGAAGATGATATTTCAAAGTTGCGTGAGTACATCGACCATAACCTTCAAGTAGAAGGTGACCGTCGTCGCACAATCGCTTTTGATATCAAAAGACTTATCGAAATTGGTAGCTACCGTGGTTTGCGTCATCGCAAGAACTTGCCCGTGAGAGGTCAACGTTCCAAGACTAACGCACGTACACGCAAAGGTCCTAAGAAGACTATCGCTAACAAGAAGAAATAAGTAGGAGGGAAATAAATGGCTACTGCTAAAAAGTCGACCGCATCACGCCGTCGTCGTGAGAAAAAGAATATTGAACGTGGTGCCGCTCATATCCAGTCTACCTTCAACAATACCATCGTAACCATCACCGATACACAGGGTAATGCTCTTTCTTGGGCATCTGCAGGTGAATTAGGTTTCCGCGGTTCAAGAAAATCCACTCCTTTTGCTGCACAGTCTGCAACCGAAACTGCTGCTAAAGCCGCTATGGAGCATGGTCTTAAAACCGTTGAAGTATATGTTAAAGGTCCCGGAGCCGGACGTGAAGCTGCTATCCGTGCATTGCAGACAGCAGGTCTCGAAGTAAGTATGATTAAAGACGTTACTCCGATTCCTCACAATGGTTGCCGTCCTCCCAAGAGAAGACGTGTATAATCAATAAACATTCGTTGCAGTTTTTACTGCAAATAAATTTGGAGGTGTAAAAGATGGCAAGATATACCGGTGCAGTTTGCAGACTTTGCCGCCGTGAAGGTAAAAAATTATTCTTAAAGGGCGAACGCTGCTATTCTGAAAAATGTTCGGTTGGTATCAGAGCATACGCTCCCGGTCAACACGGACAAGGTAGAAAGAAGTCATCCGAATACGGTTTACAGCTTCGTGCTAAACAAACCGCAAGACGCTTTTACGGCGTTCAGGAAAATCAGTTCCATCATTATTTTGAAATTGCTGAAAGAAAACAAGGTATCACCGGTGATAACCTTTTGAAAATTCTTGAAAGCCGTCTCGATAATGTGGTTTACAGAGTGGGCTTCGCTTCTTCAAGAGCAGAAGCAAGACAACTTGTAGGTCACGGTCATTTTGAAGTAAACGGAAGCAGAGTAGACATCGCTTCTTATCTTCTTAAAGCCGGCGACGTTGTAACTATTTGCGAAAAGAGCCGCGGCAGCGAAAAAATCAAAGCCGTTTTGGAAGCAAACAGTGCAAGACCTGTTCCTCAATGGATTGACGTTAACCGTGACGCATTCAGCGCAAAGGTTATAAATCTTCCTAACAGAGATCAAATTGATGCTCCTGTTGAAGAACAACTCATCGTCGAATTCTACTCTAAATAATAGTTAGAATTTTACTAACACTTACCGTACGAAGTGTGAAAATAAAAATATACTGTACGGAGAAACGGAGCTTTTAAATGATAGAAATTGAAAAGCCCAGAATAGATACCGTTGAAATCACCCCCGACGGAAAATACGGTAAATTCGTAATGGAACCGTTGGAACGCGGATATGCTACAACCCTTGGTAACAGTATGAGAAGAGTTCTTCTTTCAATACTTCCCGGCGTTGCAGTTACCGGCGTTAAGATTGACGGTGTGGTGCATGAATTTTCAACAATCCCCGGCGTTAAGGAAGATGTAACAGAAATCATTCTTAACATTAAGGGACTTATTGCAAAACTTCATGCCGATACGGCAAAAAAGATTTATATTGAAGCAGAAGGTCCCTGCGTGGTTACCGCCGCTTCGATTAAAGCCGATTCCGAGGTTGAAATCCTCAACCCCGATATGTACATTGCTACTTTGGATGAGGGCGCAAAACTCAATATGGAGATGACTCTTGACAAAGGCAGAGGTTATGTTTCGGCTGAACAAAATAAATCCGCCCACAATGTAATTGGTACAATTCCGATTGACTCTATTTATACACCGATTCTTAAAGCAAACTTTACTGTTGATAACACCCGTGTAGGTAATGTTACCGACAAGGGCAAATTAACCCTCGAAGTTTGGACAGACGGTTCTATAAAAGCAAACGAAGCTGTATCAATGTCGGCTAAAGTTCTTATAGAACATCTTGATTTCTTCTTGAACCTTACCGAAGGCGTAAGTGAAAGCGAAAGCATTATGGCCGATACTAAAGTTGCGGAAAACGAAAAAGTTCTTGATTTAACTATTGATGAACTTGACTTATCTGTACGCAGTTTCAACTGTCTTAAACGTGCAGGTATTAACACGGTTGCAGACCTTATCGGCAAATCCGAAGAGGATATGATGAAGGTAAGAAACTTGGGCCGTAAATCTTTGGAAGAGGTTATCGCTAAACTTGATTCGTTTGGCTTTACCCTTAAAAAAGAAGATGAATAAAACACTTTTAAGGAGTGAATAGAAATGCCAGGTACCCGTAAACTCGGAAGAACCAGTGACCATAGAACTGCTATGCTTCGTGCAATGGTAACTTTCTTGCTTGAAAACGGCAAAATCGAAACAACCGTTACACGTGCTAAAGAAGTTCGTTCCATGGCAGAGAAGTATATTACACTCGCTAAAGATAATAGTCTTCACAATAAGCGCCAAGCATTGGCATTCATTACAAAGGAAGATGTAGTTGCTAAATTGTTCAACGAAATCGCTCCCAAGTACAAGGATGTTGACGGCGGTTATTGCAGAATTATCAAAACAGCACCCCGCCGCGGTGATGCTGCAGAGATGGCAATTATCGAGTTAATTTAATTTCTCTGGCTTTAGTACTCACATTGTCAATTACGGTTAGAAAATCGTAAAGGCGCCGATGATGTGTGTACTAAAACAACTAAAATTACAAAACCCACCTGAATTTCAGGTGGGTTTTAAATTTAGATATTAGACGTTAGATGGTAGATATTAGACATTATTGATTATCTGTTTCGGTGTTTTCGGGGACGGTTTGTGCGTTGTATTCGCTTTCGGTTAAAAGATAACTTGAAATAGCATAAACCGTTTGCCCG